>JAZRYV010000336.1:0-4621 GCA_045600925.1 Spirochaetota bacterium | reverse complement strand
CAGCGGTATATTTGCGGTGCATTTTTGATGGAAAAAAGTATATTCAGATAGGATTCGTATCTGCCGGCAGAGATGGAGCCATTCTCCACAGCAGCCTTAACGGCACAGGCAGGTTCATGTTCATGGGTACATGGAAGGAATCTGCACATTCCGGCATACTCCCTCATTTCCGGAAAATATTCAGACAGTTCTTCACAGGAGATATCCAGAAGACCGAATTCCCTTACCCCCGGAGTGTCTATAACCTGAACCCCTTCCTCCGGATACAGAAGATGTACATTTGTTGTGGTATGCCGGCCTTTTTTTGTACTGTCCGAAACTGCTGACGTGACCAGTTCCATGCCGGGAAACAGTCTGTTGAGGAGGGAGGATTTTCCCACGCCGGAATATCCTGCGAACATGGAAATTTTTCCCCGCAGAATATCCTTCAGCCTGTCAGTATTCATGCCTGTCTCTGCACTTACAGGAATGATCTTCAGGCCTGATGCTTCATAGTATTTCTGAATAACCGGAAGGTCTTCAGCCTCCATTAAATCAGCTTTATTGAGGCACAGAACAGCAGAAAGACCTTCTTTTTCAGCACGGACCAGAAGCCTGTCTACAAAACGCGGATTACAGTCAGGACGTCTGAAAGCCTGGACAATAACAAGCTGGTCAATATTGGCGGCAATCAGATCTTCCCGGCTGCGGCCCCTGTCCTTTCTGGTATAGACATTTTTTCTTTCATAAATTTTTTCTATTACGCCAAGACCTTCTGCATTTATGGACAGATCCACAAGATCTCCAACAGCAGCAGGTTCAGAATAATCCCGAAGCCGTGGATCCTGTCTGGTCTTTCCGCGGAGGACAGAATTGATATACTGATTACCTGTCCGGACGGTATAATATCTGCCGAAAGCCTTAACTATTTTTCCTTCCATGAATACCTTTTACTAAAGAAAAAACTGCTGTCTGACGATAAAATGACTGCAGGCAGAAATATAATATTTCCCTCCCAAACATATTATACAGTCTGCCAGGCACTGCATAACGGAGAATACAGAACAGAAGCCCAACTGTTCTGTATTCCTGCCGTTTCACGGCATCAGATCCAGAATCACTGGTTCAAAAGACAGCAGCTCCGCATCCGGAAGTCCCAGATTTCCTGAACCTTTCACCATCATCTTAACCGAATAAAGCATTCCAGTATGAGCATTCAGCAGGCATCCACTGAGATTTTTCCAGGCATCTTTAGATGGAACATCAAAAACTATATCGTGATTTTCACTGTCATAAAATGAAACTGTAAAGAAAATTCTGTCCACCTGCTTGAGCCTGAGCTTCATTGTAATCTCCTGATCCCTGTAATGATCCATGCCGGAAAGCAGCTTGGCAACAGTTTCAGGCTCTGAAGGATGACTCGCCTCTTCCGCACAGAGAGGAGACAGCATCACTGCTGAAAAAAGAAGTGAAAACAGAATTTTTTTCATAATCACTTTTTCCTGCTGAAGAAATTTTTAATTCTCTGAACAAGTGAAGGTCTGTTCCTGCGGTCCTGTTCAAGCTGTTCTTTTGAAACGGAAAAATTTTCTCCGTACTTTTTCCTGTAGTATTCCACTCTTTTTTCCAGAGATGCGTTTCTGACAGGTTTTGGTGCAGCTGACCTTTTCCCCTTAACTGAACCCGGTGCAGCAGCTGATCTCTTCTTTCCTGAACCGGACTTTTCTGCTGACTGCAATGAAGGCCCTGCTCCGGATCCTGCTTTTCTTCCAGAACCTGCTTTCCGTTTTGCGGAACCGTCCCTGCCGGATTTTTTCCTGCCGGAGGAGGTATCATCCCTGCCTTCCCTGAAATCAGGATCCCTGTGTTTTCCTTTTTCAAGATTAAAATATCTGCCGCTGCTTGCATCTTCCGCAAACAGCTCATCCTCTGCCCAGACCACAGGAATCCTGCTGCCTATATAGTTTTCAATGGCTTCAAGCCCGTATACATATCTCTCGCAGGCAAGGGAAATTGCTTTTCCTGTTTTTCCGGCACGGGCAGTACGGCCTATTCTGTGGACATAGTTTTCACAGTCTTCCGGAAGATCAAAGTTTACAACCAGCTGAAGATCATCTATATGAAGTCCTCTTGCAGCCACATCAGTTGCAATAAGCACAGGAATATTTCCGGACTTCATTGAATCAATAATCTTCAGTCTTTTGGACTGGGGAAGATCCCCGATTATATACTGTGTTTTAAAACCGTTCAGATCCAGCCTGTGTGAAACTTCGTAGGCAGCCTGTTTTGTGTTGGTAAAAATAATAGTGCTTGTCGGATTTTCTCTTCGGAGAAGCCCTATAAGCAGGTTGATTTTTTCGGATCTTCCGACATGATAAAGTTCCTGTGTAATGCCGTCCACTGTTATGCTTTCCGGTGAAAGACAGATGTCTGCAGGACTGTTCATGTATTCCCATGCGACCTGTCTTACATTGGTATTAAGGGTTGCACTGAAGAGCATGGTGTGACGTTCTTCTGAAGGCTTCATCTTTCTCAGGATTCTGCGGATATCCGGAAGGAATCCCATGTCAAAAAGGCGGTCAGCCTCATCAATAATAAAGAAATCAACATCATGAAAGCTCAGCTTTCCTGATTCATTCAGATCTATCAGTCTGCCTGGTGTGCCTATAAGCAGATCAACACCTTTTTCCAGAAGTTTTTCCTGATTAGCATACCCTACACCGCCGTAGAAACTTGCAGCAGTATAGGGAAGATATTTTCCAAGAAGATGAGCCTCTTCCTCTATCTGCACAGCCAGTTCCCTGGTAGGAACAATAACCAGTGCTTTTTTCTTTTCTTCAGTCTGAGAGAAAAGCTGATAAACAGAAACAATAAAGGCAGCCGTTTTCCCAGAACCGGTCTGAGACTGAACCAGCACATCTTTATGCTCAAGCGTCATGGCAAGAGTCTGTTCCTGAACCGGCATGCATTCTCCGTAGCCGGCCTCTTCTATTCCTCTCAGCAGATTTTCATTTAAATTCCATTCTCTGAACTGCATCTGAATTATTTTACCTTTTCATTAATTTTTACCGGTCTATACAACATACTGTTCTCCCGGGCGGTGAAGATTTATCACCCCTCTTTCATAAAGCATACGGAGGATTCCGGTAATTTCCTCCCTTGCATCTTCCGCATCTGTTTTCCGGACAGCCCCCAGAGCCTGAATTCTCTGCAGAACATCTTCTGCTCTGTTCCGGCTCATATTTCTTAAAAAACGAAAGCGGATTTCATCTTCTGTACCTTTAAGAGCCAGAGCAATAATATCATCATCATTGATTTCATCTATAAGAATACGGATATCATTGTTGGACATGGAAAGAACAGATCCGAAATCTGCGGTCTGTTCTCTTATCATCTTTGATATTTCCGGAACAGAAAGATCCAGATTCCTCATTATTTTCTGTTCCTCTGCAGTAGTCATCTGACTGAGGATGTCAGAAAGTGATGAGGCTCCGTTTTTTGATGATAAATTTTCTTCCTGTTCAAGGAGCTTCTTATAGTTCTTCCTGAGCCTTGTCACCAGATCAAGAACTGCTTCCGGTGAAACGGAGTCCAGTTTTGCCATGCGGAGAGCTATGGCCTTTGATCTTTCTTTCGGAAGAGCCCGGATGATTTCTGCCGATTTTGCAGCAGGCAGATAGGAAAGGATCACTGCCATCATCTGAGGAGTTTCCTTTTCCAGAATTTTTAAAAGGATGTCAGACGAAGCTTCGGAGAAAAAATCAAATTCCTTTTCCAGATCTCTTGCCGAAACTTTTTTGATTATCATATCAGCTTCATAGCTGCCGAAAGCTCTGTCCAGAATTTTTCTGGCACTGTCCTGTCCCCCTTCACCGCTGTCCATCTTTTTCATGGAAAGAAGGAATTCCCCGATAAGATCCTCCTGTTCCGATGGAGACAGGGAACCGGTTCTGGCTATCTCCAGTGAAACTGCTTCCACAGTTTTTTCATCGAGACACTTCAGAACAGCTGCTGCTCTTTCCGGACCAAGAGCCACCATGAGAGCTGCAGCTTTTTCAGTTCCGGACATTTTGTCAAAATCTTTCATTTACTGCTGCTGAGCCTGAACAGTTTCTGTTTTTTCCTGAACAGGAGCCGGAGCTGCCTTTGCAGCCTCTGCTTCTGCAAGCTGTTTCTGATATTTTTTTGATTTTTCCAGAGGGAATATAACCGGCACAGGACATACTTCAACACATTTCATGCAGGATGTGCATTTTTCATAATCAATGGAAGCACAGAAATCCGTTACAGCAACTGCACCTTCCGGACAGTTTTTTTCACAGAGTCTGCACCCTATGCATCCGACAGCACAGCCTTTTTTCATAACAGGTCCCTTTTCTTTATTCCTGCAGAGAACAACAGGTTCCCTGTCAGCAGGAGCAAGAGATATAACTGATCTGGGACAGGCCTCCACACATTTACTGCAGCCTGTGCACTTTTCCTTATCGACTTCAGGAAGACCGTTTTTTCCCAGATGAAGTGCATCAAACAGGCACACTGAAACACAGTCTCCGAATCCAAGACATCCGAAAGTGCATATTTTCGGTCCGTTCATTAAAACAGCTGCAGCCTGACAGCTTGCAGGTCCGCTGTATTCATAACG
>JAZRYV010000335.1:0-2236 GCA_045600925.1 Spirochaetota bacterium | reverse complement strand
AGAATTTTTTGAGTCTTGCTTCGTCCTCTTCTTCTTCAGTCAGAGGTGTTTTTTCGGATTCAGCCGGTTTTACAGAGGCAGAAGTCTTAACATCTTCAGGTTCATGTTTGACCGGATCGTCTTTCTTCTTTTCACTGTCATTACCGCCGAAAAGCTTGCTGAAAGAAGGCTTGTTGAGAGGAAGCGAGAATTTTTTGAGTCTTGCTTCATCCTCTTCTTCTTCAGTCAGAGGAGCTTTTTCGGATTCAGCCGGTTTTACAGAAGCAGAAGGCTTAACATCTTCCGGTTCAGCCGGTTTCTCAGAAGCAGCAGGCTTGATTTTTTCCGGTTCAGCCGGTTTCTCAGAAGCAACAGGTTTGATTTTTTCAGTTTCAGCTGGTTCCGAAAAAACGGCAGGCTTAATTTTTTCAGGCACATTTCTAGCCGTTTCGTCTTTTTTCTTTTCATTGTCATTGCCGCCGAAAAGCTTGCTGAAAGAAGGCTTGTTGAGAGGAAGCGAGAATTTTCTGAGTCTTGCTTCATCCTCTTCTTCTTCAGTCAGAGAAGCTTTTTCAGAAGCCGCCGGTTTAACGTTTTCCGGTTCAGCCGGCTTCTCAGAAGCAGCAGGCTTAACTTTTTCAGACTCATGCTTAACTGGTTCGTCTTTATCTTTTTCACTGTCATTGCCGCTGAAAAGCTTGCTGAAAGAAGGCTTGTTGAGAGGAAGCGAGAATTTTCTGAGCCTTGCTTCGTCCTCTTCTGCTTCGGTCAAAGGAGTTTTTGCGGTTTCAGCTGGTTTTACAGAAGCAGCAGGCTTAACGTTTTCCGGTTCGGCCGGCTTTTCAGAAGCAACAGATTTAATATTTTCAGTTTCAGGTGCTTTTAATGATCTGCTGTCATTCTTTTTGATACTTTTGAGTGAAAGCGGTGATTCGTTCAGCCATGCAGCATCGTCACTGATATCATCAGATATGGTATCAGAATTGTCAGATGAGGTCTTTTCGGAAATAATATTTTCGTGTTTCCCATAAGCTGCATCAAGAGCTGCCTTTTCTGCTTCCTGTTCTTCTTCAAATTTTTTACTGAATGAAGGTTTATTTAATGAAAGTGAGAATTTTCTGAGTTCTGCTTCATCGTCTTCAGATTCAGATCTGTTTTCAGTACGTTTAACGGATCCGAATATATCTTTTATTGTGTTGGTGCGTTTTTTTGGACCTGCTTCAGCCGGAAAATCTTCGCTGACAGAAAATGATGAGTTTTTATTGTCAGTTTTCTGTTCAGAGTAGTTTCTTTCAGAATTGCTGATCTTTTCAGCTTCATGCATTTTTCTTACATTTTCAAGGATCTTTTCAGCTTTCTGCGAGATGCTTTCGCCGTCATCAGTAAAATCAAGTATGCCGGGATCTTCAGAAGCTTTTTCTGCACGTGCTATGTTTTCCTTGATGTTTGCAAACTGCTGTTCTTCATTGTGCTTGTCAGTTTCAAAGTAATCCACAATGTCAGAGATGATCACAGGTGTTTCCGGATGGTTAGGCTCGTCCTGGATCTGTATCAGGCTTATGTCGATGATATCATCGTTCTTGTCAGGTATTCCGGAGAAACCGGATTCAATCAGTATTCTTTCAAGGGAATATTCATCGGTCAGTACATCTGCCAGACTGTTGTTTCTTCGTGAACGGTCTGAATTTAATGAAGCCGGATTTTTTACGGGTTTGTTTTTTTCAACAGAGTATTCATCCAGGATATCATCAACTGAATAAATTTTATCGTTAGCCATAGCTTCTCCTTATTTTTTTCTTTGTCTTACTGCTTCGTAAATAAAGATGCCGGCTGCAACAGAAGCATTAAGTGAATTTACATGCCCCGCCATTGGGAGACTTACAAGGAAGTCACATTTTTCTTTTATAAGTTTACCCATTCCAAATCCCTCAGATCCGATTACAAAAGCAATACCGCCTCTGAGATCAGCTGAAGTATAGTCAGTTCCTTCAGCGTCAGTTCCGTATATCCAGATGTTTTTCTGTTTGAGTTCATCTATCGCAGAGGCAAGGTTAGGAACACGTGCAACAGGTATCCAGCTTGCAGCACCTGCTGATGTTTTGAATACCGTCTGGTTCAGTGAGGCACTTCTTCTTTTCGGAATTATTATTCCGTCTGCACCGGCTGCTTCTGCTGTTCTGATGATCGCTCCGAGATTATGAGGATCTTCGATCTCATCGCAGATTATGATGAAAGGGTCAGTTCCTTTGCTTTCAGA
>JAZRYV010000334.1:0-1532 GCA_045600925.1 Spirochaetota bacterium | reverse complement strand
CATGCATCCTGCCACAGCAATGATTCCGTTTCTTTCCCGGATCTGCTTTCTGGCCGACATAATCCTTGCAGTGATCCGTTCTTCGGCATGCTGTCTTACACTGCAGGTATTGTAGACAGCAATATCCGCAGTGTTCAGATCAGAAGCAGGAACAAATCCTGCTTCCTCCAGGGATACTTTCATCAGTTCAGAATCGCTTTTGTTCATCTGACATCCGAAAGTCTCAATGTAAAATGTCTTTAACAAGTTCACCTGATCAGGCTTCCAGTCCTGCTTTTTTATAAATGGCGCCTATGTTTTTCATGTATCTGTTCAGACTGAACACACGGTCCAGATCTTCAGATGAAACCTTTGAGGCGACTTCCGGATTCTGTTCAATAAGCTGTCTCAGAGTTCCTTCCCGTTTCCATACTCTCATTGCAGAATCCTGAACAAGTTTGTAGGCTGCTTCCCTTGTAAGACCTTTTTCAATTAGAAGAAGGAGAAGGGACTGGGAGTAGAAGAGACCTCCGGTCCGGTTTATGTTTTCCATCATGTTTTCAGGATAAACAATTAGTTTTGAAATGATGAAGATCATTTCATTCAGCAGGTAGTCCATTGCTATTGTTGAATCAGGAAAGATGACTCTTTCTGCTGAGGAGTGAGATATATCCCTTTCATGCCACAGAGTCATGTTTTCCAGGGCAGTGTTCATGTTTGATTTTATTACTCTGGAAAGACCTGTAACCCTTTCACAGCGGACAGGATTTCTCTTGTGCGGCATGGCAGAAGAACCTTTCTGTCCTTTTGCAAAGGGCTCTTCTGCTTCCCGTACTTCTGTACGCTGAAGGTGTCTGATTTCTGTTGCAAGCTGATCCAGGGATCCTGCAGTGATTGCAAGAGCTGCCATGAATTCGGCATGTCTGTCTCTCTGGATAACCTGTGTGGAAACAGGATCCGGTTTAAGTCCCAGCTGTTCGCAGACTTTCTGTTCTATTTCAGGATCAATATTGCTGAAAGTCCCGACTGCACCGGACAGTTTCCCGTATGATACATTTTCAATGGCCCGGACCAGTCTTTCACGGTCACGTTTCAGTTCCTCATAATGAAGAAGCATTTTAACTCCGAAGGTTGTCGGTTCGGCATGGACTCCGTGGGAACGTCCCATGCAGGGAGTGTCTCTGTATTCCAGAGCCTTTTCTTTAAGAGCCTCAAGAAGACCGTCAATATCTTTTAAAATTATCTCTCCAGACTGTTTCATCTGGATGCACATGGCAGTGTCGCCTATGTCGCTGGAAGTAAGGCCGTAGTGGATATGGCGTCCTGCAGGACCGACTTTTTCGTTTACAGCTGTAAGAAAAGCGATTACATCGTGATGAACTTCGGCTTCAATCTCCTGAATCCGGTTAAGATCAAAATCAGCCTTTTCACGTATTACAGCCATGTCTTCTTCCGGAATGACTCCCATCTTTGTGTATACTTCGCATACTGCCAGCTCTATTTTAAGCCATATTCTGAATTTGTTTTCCAGCTCCCATATATGTGATATTTCT
>JAZRYV010000333.1:0-12712 GCA_045600925.1 Spirochaetota bacterium | reverse complement strand
GAAAAAAAGAATGATATAGAAGATGTAGTTAATTATGTAAAAGCCATGAATTACGGTCTTGAAAGATTAAATACGCTTCCTTTAAGTCTTCGTCTTATTCGTGAAATACATGAAATACTTCTGAAGGGAGTTCGTGGTTCTGACCGTAATCCTGGTTTTTTCCGTAAATCTCAGAACTGGATAGGAGGGCAGGGCTGTACTCTGTCCACTGCTGTTTTTGTTCCTCCTCCGGCTGAAGAAATGCAGAAGTGCATGAATGAGCTGGAAAAATTTTTTTATTATGAAAAATTTATTCCCCCTCTGATAAAAATTGCACTTATTCATGCTCAGTTTGAAACTATACACCCGTTTCTTGACGGAAACGGCCGTGTCGGGAGGCTTCTTATAACTTTCTGGCTGTGTGAGCAGAAGATTCTGTCCAGACCTATGCTGTATTTAAGTTATTATTTTAAGCAGAACAGAACAGAATATTATTCAAGACTGATGGATATCCGATTCCATGGCGAATGGGAAAACTGGATAAAGTTTTTTTTGAGAGGGATCAGCTTCGTTTCTCTGGAAGCAGCAGATACTGCTTCCAGTATTCTTAAAATGCAGGAAAAGTATTCTTCTGTGCTTTCACAAATTCCCGGAAATGCCGGAAATTACAGGAAACTTCTTGATTCTCTGTTTGAAACACCTGTTACTTCAAGAAAAAAAGTAAGTGAACTGCTGAATATTTCTTCTCCTACGGCAGGAATACTTCTGGATACTTTCTGTCGGGCCGGCATTCTTGATGATTCTGCTTCCGAATATAAACAGAGGAAGAAAAAGTTTTATTTCAGAGAATACCTTGAACTTCTGGAAAAGTGAATCCGATTTCCTGTTTTTCGTGCATAAAAAAACCTGCCGTACGGCAGGTTTTTTTACAGAGCAGTTTTTATTATCGGTAGCTGTTAATACGTTCGCTTCTTCTTTCGTCCTTCTGTACAGTTTCCTGCATCTTCTTGTATTCAGGAGAGTCGATTCCGTAAAGAAGTTCTGCTGCAACAAGAAGGCTTGCATTCTTCTTGTTTTTGTACTGCATCAGCTCGTCATCTGATGTGTATTTGTATCTCTGAAGCATATTTTCCATAAATGCGTAGCAGCTGGCCATGTATCTGTAAGCCCATACATCCTTTCTTGTGTCTGCAGAAAGCTTAACGTATCTTTCAAGAACAGGAATACATGGTTTAAGATTCTGGATATCGTACTGTGTTGCTACATATGCCTGATAAAGTTTTGCCTGGAAATTGATGAATTTAGGCTCGTTTCTCAGTTCTGCATTAAGAACCTGATCTGCATAGTTGATTGCCTTTGTGAGATATGTGACAGCTTTTGTTTTGGCTTCTCTCTTCATATAGGCAATTTCTCTGTATTCCTGATTCTTTCTGTCAATTTCCTGCCAGTACCACTGTTCATGGAGGTTGATTTTAGCTTTGTTTCTTTCGATGATGGCTGCAACTTCCAGATCCATGTCTTCCAGAATATCCATTCCTGTGGAATATTCATCTATTGCCAGTCTCAGAATATTTTCTGAATACTGTTTCTGGAGTTTTTCCAGATCCTTGAGAGCTGCGATGTACGGAGCATAGTCTGTTATTCTCCATCCGTTTTCTTCAAGGGTAAAATCCTTTACCAGAACCTGATTGTTTGGTTCTGCTGCTTCCTCATTCTGTGCATTCTGAGCATACACAGAAACTGCGGTGAACATCAGTGCTGTTAATGTAATTATGGCGGAACGTATTTTCATGTCTGACCCCTTTTTTACATATATTATTGTAGACATAATTATTGTCGGCATCTTTATGCCGTAAAATTACTTTTTTTCGTCAAAAGATCCTTAAAAAACAGTTTTTATGACGGATGATTTTGTTGACATCCGGCTTTTTAAAAGCTTTACTGCCATACTTTTTAATACGGATGTTTACATGACAACAGAAAAACCATCAGCCGGAAAAAAATCCTTATTCTGCTCTTTCTGTGACAGAACAGGCATTGTTTACAATCCGGAATCTGTTCTTGGGGAGGAACCGCTCATTCCCTGTCCAAAATGTGTCCTGCCTTCATGCCGCTGCGGAGGAATCTCTCCTTATTATTACATGGAAAACGGACACATAAAGGACTGTTCCTGCAGAACAGTCCGTCTCAGAATCGACCGCATCAAGGAGCTGTACCAGAACAGCGGAATAGAAAAAAAATTCCGCTGGCGTTTTATCGGTGATTTCAGGTCGCTTAACCAGAGTGCCGCAGCGGCCAGATCTGCTGCCTATGACATGATCTCCCGTTTCCCTGACGTGAGCCGTGGTCTGTATCTCTGGGGCAATCCCGGAACCGGCAAAACCATGCTCTCTGCCATCATTCTGACAGAGCTCATTGTAAGGAATGCACTTCCCGGAAAATTTATTAAAATATCCAGAACGTTTTTCAGCAGATTAAAGGAGACATTTAATCCTGCTTCTCCTCTGTACGGAAAATCCGGGGAAATAGAAAGGGAGCTTCAGAATACGGACGTGCTTGTGCTGGATGATTTCGGAGTGCAGCGGGATACTGAATGGGAGCAGGAGACTCTTTACAATCTGGTGGATGCACGCTATGAAAACGAAAAGTTCACTATTTTTACTTCCAACAATGATCCCTTTAAAGAGCTGCAGAATCTTTCCCAGGGACGTGTTCTGTCCAGACTTAAGGAAATGTGCCGGATTATGGAACTTTCCGGCGAGGATTTGAGGGGCAGGGGAAATGGCTGAGGCCTTTATAGGTCTGGGAACAAATATCGGTGACAGGCAGGCAAATCTGGCAAGGGCTCTGTTCCTTCTGGAGCAGGCTGATGATACTGCTGTTGTCCGGAAATCCTCTGTTCTGGAAACGGAGCCTGTGGATTACCTGAATCAGCAGCGGTTCCTGAATCAGATGGTCATCATCAGCACCAGCCTTGACCCTTTCCGGCTCCTGGACTTTCTCCAGTCTGTTGAAAAAAGAATGGGACGTGTAAAAAAAATCGAAAAGGGCCCAAGAATCATAGATCTGGACATTATCCTTTATGATGATCTTGTTCTGAAAACTGAAAGACTTGCAGTTCCTCACCAGGCAAGACTTAACCGGAACTTTATTCTGTACCATCTGGCAGAACTTGCCCCGGAAAAAAAAGATCCGGAAACAGGTTTATGCTTCCGGAATCTGCTGGAACAGAGCAGCAGACAGTTCTGACCTGTATGCTGCTCTGCAGAAAATTTATTCTTAAACAGTCTGCTGTACAGATCCTTCTATCTGTGCTTCAATATCCGTTTCCGTCATTGCTCCGAAAGGACAGGCCTTTTTGCACAGACCGCAGGCAGTGCAGACTTTTGAATTAAAAAGAACCTTCATGGACGGCCGTTCAATATGAAGAGCTCCCGGACGGCATACTGCAGTACAGGCTCCGCAGTGGGTGCATTTCTCTTCATTTTTCTTAACCATTTTAGAAAGCAGCTCCACATGGACACCGGAGCTGTTCAGGTAATCCATAGCCTTCTTCATCTGCTCGCCAGTACCGGAAAGCTCCAGTATTATTCGTCCTTCCTGCTTTGGAGAGATTCTTGCTTCCTGCACATTAAAGACTATGTCATAATCCTTTACAAGCCTGTAGATGATTGGCTCGTACATGTTTCTGCTGTTGAAAACAAGGAGAACATTCTTTTTCATTTTGGTTCCTTTATATCTGTCAGTTCTATATCTCCCCTGGCTGCCAGTCTGTCCCGGAAAGTAATCAGGACCCCACGGACACCGGGGATATTCATTGCAAAATCACAGGCGGGAATCAGATCCTCCTCCCCCTGTACCATGTTGCAGACTGCAGTGGCTGATGCATCCGCAGCTGCGCCGGAATCTGCATATACTGTGGCAGTATCCGCTCTGCCGAAACTCAGGGAATGCCCGAATCTTCCTGTGGATGTGCATAAACCGCAGGGAGTCTGCTCCGGCCTGATTTTTATTCCCAGTCCTCTGAAGCTTAAAGATGAAGTGACAACCTGAACCGCTGCCGGTTCATTCAGCTTCAGCCACAGGTCCCCTCCGTTTTCTACAATCACTTCCGGGCAGCGTGTCAGAATAAACCGGCCGGCAGCTTCGGCAATAGCTCCTGCCACAGCTGCCATGGGACCTGTTCCTGCAGCTGCTGAGCCGGAATACATGGCTCTGATTATATCCGGTACAGGAGACAGTTCCGGCAGAGGATTAAGGGCTGCCATAAATCCCGGCTGAAGATCCTCCTGCCTCATAATATCTGCACGGAGCCTGCGGATAAGGTCCTCTGTTTCCTCCCGGAATGCCTCCCGGCTCAGTATATAAAGATCAGAGGAATCCACCTTTGCCTGCCATGGCACACGGAGACTGTTTTCATCTGACAGGAAGGTCCTGTAATCCCTTGTCTTTGTGTTCATTATAAAAACTGATCCCGGGATGTTTTACCGGAATACCGCTGCGTTTTTCTGTTAATTTCCGGAATTATTTTTCCGGAATATCCGGTGTAAAAGGAACTGTTGGAATCGGAAGCTGGGGAATGCCCAGTGTAAAACCGTTCCTGACCCATTCCTTAAGAGTTTCTGCAATCTCTCTTGCAATGTATACGCTTGAAAGAGGGGATGCCGGAATCTTCTTCCCGTTTATGTTTACTGTACCTGTCATAAGTTCCCCGTAGCTTACGGATGCCAGAGGCTTTTCCTTTGCTTCCGGATAGTCCAGACCGTAGTCAATTACATTGCAGAAAATATCCCTGTTTCGTACGGAAGTGTAATAGGCCATTTCTTCGTTGAGTATTGGCAGAGGAATGCCTATTCCCATCATAAGTGAACAGCCGTAGCCTGTAATGGAGGCTCCCCGGACATATCTGCTGTTCATAAGCTTCATGTCTCCGGTAACTGCAATGGTTCCGGATCCTTCTATGGGTACTCCGTTGGCAGTTCTTGCCGGATCCGGAGTGTGCTGTGTGCCGTACCAGGTAACTGCTCCAGGAGCACCTCCCACGAAGATTCTTGTTCCTGTTCCGATTGTATGGAAGAACGGGTCGTTTAAAAGGGGACTGAGTTCTCCGGCAGAGGAGTAGGTTGCATTGGCCATTCCAGGATGGAGAATGCCCATATATGTATAAATTGTTTTGTCTGAGCCGTTTACTGCACAGTTGTAGTTCTGGTATGCGTTTCTTGGATTGTACAGAAATGCATTTCTCAGATCATTTATTGTTATGACCTTTTCCAGTTCTTTTCTGGGGTATTCGTCTGTACCGTAGGCAGCTGCTTTGAGCCTTACCTGCCGGCCTGCAATAAGGTCTTCAATAACATGTCCTCCGCCGTATTTAAACGATCCAGGATGAATCCTGTTCAGAGGGTCGTCTTCCTTTACCTGGGCAGCCCCTATGTAGCAGTCAACGGCCGCAATGCCGGAGTAGGCCTCCACATCGTTGAGCCACATTTTTGAGATTTTCATTTTGGGCTTTGTATGGTACACATTCAGAAATGCTCCGGATGAACACATGGTTCCGCAGGTGCCTGTGGTGACAACATCAACTTTTTTTGCTGCGTTTTTCAGACCTTCTTTTTCCACAATGCCGGGCATTTCCTCTGCAGTCACAACCACAGCAGTGCCTTTTTTTATTTTGTCGTTAATTTCTTCGTAGCTTTTGGTAATTCTGAAATCGCTCATAGCATCCTCTGAAAATGTTTTGGGATTATTGTCCTGGATATGCTTAAAAGTGCAAGTATAATTCAGATATGTTTTCTGTCTGTGCTGTTCTTTTTACAGAGAGTTCGGCTGAAAAGCAGAGTTTTTTACTTGAAAATATAGCATTATATATGTATTATGCAGTATACATGGAGGATGGCATGAAAAAACTGATTCTCAGAATTACCGGAACAATCCTTATTTTTGCAGCAGTATTTTCTGCAGGCTGCGGAAGCGGCACAGGAAGTCTTTCCATAACTCTGGACGGACAGGATTTAAACAGGCTGCTTAAGTCTGAGAGTCCAGACGTTCCTTCTTATGATTTCTGTATTTCTGCCTCTATAAACGGAGTTAATGCTGAAATACAAATCGATAATGATGCTGAAACTTCTGAAGGGTTTAATAAAGATTATAATCTGACTCTGGAAAATGTTCCGGTGGGAACAGGAAGGCTTAAAATATCTCTGGGACAGAAGGACTATCCTGTGTACATTAAAGCAGATGATCCTGATGGTCAACCTGTTACAGGAAAGAAAATTCTCTACGGATACAATAAGGATATAATGGTTGCCGAAGGGGAGAATACTGTATCTGTAACACTGGAAGCATATACAAATGTGTTTTACTCGGACTGTATTTTTGACAGCGATATAGCATCGACTGTTTTGGGGGAAGAAAATTTTGCTTATTACTTTGCAGAACCGGATTATCTGAACCGGAATAATATAACTCTGCCGGGAATTAAGAATTTTTCTTTCGATAATTTCATTGGTTATGCCTTTGATGAAAAAGGTGTGCTGTATCTGGCAACTCCAAACGCAAACTATAACTCTATGATGAGTGTTTACACTGCAGATCCTTTAGCTGTAGAACAAGATTTAGAAGAAAATCTTTGTTATACTATGAATCTTACGTATCCTTCTATGACTCGATTTGCTAACTCCTGCTTTACTGTGGGGAACGGAATGATTTATGGAAGTAAAAAAGAAAATAACGGTGATTTTCTTTTTATTAAAAATAAAAAGGAAAATGTTTATCCTTATGTTGAGACATTTTTTTATTTAAGACAGCCTGAATATAAAGATATCATGAGGATTGCTTCAGGAACAGATGCAGATTATCTGTACATGGCCTGGTCTTATGATAATGATGGTAAAAAACAATACTGTGTTTCATCAGTATCACTGATAGAAGGGCCCCCGGAAAATCCGAATAGTGAAGCAAATATTGTTAATACTGCAGAACTTGGAGAAATCCTCGGTTTAAGTGATGACGAAAGAGACAGTGATCTGTTAAAAATCACAGACCTTATTTACAAGGACGGTTCTGTCTGGGTTCTGGTAAATGAGAATACCGGAAATGATCCAATATCTATTAATGATAAAAACACACTGATTTCCAGAGGAGCAGTGATTCAGCTTTCTCCTGACACTCTTGAAAAACAGGGAGTCTACGGCTGGACAGAAAAATCATGTGCCACATGGACTGAGAATTATGATGTCACAGAAGAGGATCAATTAAATTATGCTTTTTACGGTCAGTCAGACCTCAGTTCCGGTAAATTTATTGGTCCGGAAGGCTTCTGCGGTGTGCGTCCGGGGGAACTGGTTATAAACGAGGCAGGATATGTATATGACAAAGACAGTAGAAGTGCTGAGGCCGTACGGCTTGTGACTTTTGATCTTAATACGAAGCAAATTCAAGTGAATTATAAAAATAAAAAACCCGGGCCGTTTATTAGATTTGAAGCTCCGGATCCTTTCTCCATAACTGTATCTGTTCCTGGCTGGAAGTCAGACGGCCGTACTGGTACAGTGGAATATTCCACAGATTCAGTATCTTGGAACATATGGAACGGGGAAGAGGTTCATGCAGTAAAACCATCAGGAGATGATTACTTTTACCTGTATTTCAGGGGGCAGGGTAACAAAGTTATAACAGGTGAGAATAACATTTTATATGAGAATAACATTTCATATCAGAAAAGCAGATGGGTTATTACTACTGCATCAGGATACGACCCAGTAGGATGCTACGGAAACATAATGACTCTTCTGAATTATAAAAATCCTGACAGTGCAGTAATGGACCCTTACTGTTTTTGCTATATGTTTTCAAAAAATTATGGGCTAACAGCTGCGCCGGAACTGCCTGCCGAGATTTTGTCTGAAGGCTGTTATTACGGTATGTTTCACTTCTGTATCGGTCTGGAAGAAGCTCCGAAACTGACAGCCACAGAACTTGCTGAAAAATGTTATTGCGAAATGTTTTTCAGATCGAGTCTAACAGCTGCCCCTGAACTTCCTGCTGAACAACTTGCAGATAACTGCTATAGTTATATGTTTGCCAATACAGGACTGAAAATAGCCCCTGAACTTCCTGCTGAACAACTTGCAGATAACTGCTATAGTTTTATGTTTTCCGGCTGTACAGGACTGACAGAAGCCCCGGTACTGCATGCAACAACTCTGAAAGATTACTGCTATCGTAATATGTTTTCCGGCTGTACAGAACTGACAGAAGCCCCGGTACTGCCTGCAACACAACTGGAGATAGAATGTTATTATGAGATGTTTTCCGGATGTACAGGACTGACCACAGCCCCGGCACTGCCTGCAACAACTCTGAAGATAGGATGTTATTATAAGATGTTTTCCGGATGTACAAGTCTGAAAGCTGCTCCGAAACTGCCTGCAACACAACTGGTGTACCAATGTTATTATAATATGTTTAAGGACTGCAAAAAACTGAAGATCAGTACTTCAGGTCCGGATGAAAACTGCTTCCTTAAAATGCCTGCTTCTGGCAGTATAGGATTATATGCGGTAGAAGGCATGTTTGACGGTACAAACGAAGAAGGATATACATCGGATCCTGAACCAAATTCCATGTATTATTATGAATAACAGCCACCTGCAAAGGCTGTTAACAGTAACAGTTTTACTTTTTATCCGAATTAAAAATCAGGCTCTCTGAGCCTGATTTTTCATATACGGGCTGTTCAGGCCCGTAGACTCCCGGAGGTTTTGTGAAAAAATTTTTCCTTTTACTCTTTATATTTCTGTTTCTGTCCATTAATGGAACAGGCTCTGAGGATGTTATTGAATCCGCTGTTCCCGGTTCTGTTTCCCTTTTCCTCCGTACGGAGGCTGCAGGAAACTTCGTTTCGGATCTTAAAACGGTTCTTTCGGCTCTTCCTGAGGCACAGACTGCCGGTTTTCGCCGGGCTGCAGGGTCTTTTGGCATGGATTCTTTTTCTCCGGAAGATCTTAAAAAAGCAGGCATTGATCTTAAACGGAGAGCCGGTATAGGTTTTTCCCCTTTAATGAAGATTTTTGTCATGATTCCTGTAACTGATCCTGGCAGAACTTTTGACTGTTTTGTTCAGTCTGTTTTAAAGATGGATTCTGAGGGCAAAATGGATCTTTTCCCTGTGCCCGGGAAGTACAGGGAAGTGCCTGTGACTCAGATGGGAAAAGATATCTTCTTCTTTTCCATGCAGGGCTATTTTTTCATCTGTTCTGCATCTGACGGAGTAAAGGAGATTATTGATTCTGTTCTGGATAAAAAGCCTGTGCTTTTTGAAAGGACAGACTACAGAAAATTTCTTATGAACAGCTGTTCCAGGGAAGACTTTGTTTCCCTGTTTGCGGACAGATCCATGTTGAGTGAACTTCTGTCCTGGCAGCCGGATAAGGGTGAATTAAGCCCTGAATATCTGGCTGCAGGAATCAGGCTTGTCCGGGGCAGACTTTCCTTTTTTGCAGGAACTGATTTTTCACCTGCAGAGCCAGGATCTGAAACTGTTTTTTCGTCCGGAAATGATCTTTCCTCAGTATTCCGGACAGGGGAAGCAGGCCGGGCTCTGTTTTCCCCGGATATGTCAAGCTGTCTGTTCCTTTCCCTGGACCGTAAGGAATTAATTGATTATCTGGATCTTATGCCGGAAATCCGTAAACTTGTGGATGAGCAGGAACTGGAACTGAAAAAGAAGACCGGTCTGAGTCTGAAAAATGAAGTGATTCCGGAATGCAGAGGAACAGTCAGCATCTTTATGAAACAGGAGCAGCAGGATTACGGAATATTCATTCCCATGAAAAAGGATGACTCCGGAATGGAACTTTACGGCAGAATAAAGTCTTTCCTGAAAAAACAGGGAAGAGTCACAGAGGATCCTGTGCTTCTGAAAGATGAACAGGGAGGGGAGTATGTTTCTTTTTCGGAAAAGGGAATGTTTTCTGCAGGCAGTCAGGAGATGCTGGGGCAGATGATGGAATGTGAGGACCAGAATTCCGCAGCGGAAAAATTTCTGAAAAAGAATCTGTCCGATGTCTGGGGATTCTGGTGGGTCAGCGGAAAGCAGATGGATGAAGGAAAACAGACAGATGATTTCCTTCTTCTTTTAAAAAAACAGGGCTTCTTTGTTTTCGCAGAGGCGGAAATGAATCTGAACAGCAGAACTGTAAAAGGAACGGATTCCGGACGCTGATTATTCCTGAAATAAAAAGGGCCTGCAGTGCAGGCCAGTCATTCATGCGTTTTTTTCTTCCATAAGGCAGGTTCCGTTTAAAACAGAACCGCTTTCCATGGAAAGGTCTGGAGTGACAATGTCTCCTCTGGTAATGCTTTTTTTCATGAGCTCTATTTTCTGGGAGGCCCGGATCTTTCCGTTTACCTCACCGTCAACTGTGACGGTCCTGCTGATGATGTCTGCACTGACAACGGATTCCCGGCCGATGATCAGATGTCCGTCTGTCTCAATCTTTCCTTCCACCCGGCCTTTTATTTTAAGGGAATTTTTGAATTTAATATTTCCACGGAAAACAATGTCATCTCCTATGACTGTGTCGATTTTGTTTTCGTCTTCTATGATTTCCTTTGATATGTTTGTGTTTATATCTGCCATAATATGCTCCTCCCGTTAACTGTGAACCGGCGCCTGAATCTGTCAAATAAAAATCTTATGCCGGTCTGTTTTACTTTTTAAAGAAGTCAAAAAACAGTGAAAAATAAAGGGACATATTCCGATTTTAATAATATGAAAAAGAAAATTCTGACATCAGTTTTAATTGCTCTGTCATTTCTGTTCTGGCAGAATGCAGGTTTTTCTTATGTGATTATAGAAGATGATCCGGATCTGGAAAATGCCATCATCATTGAGGGGCTTGACATGCCTGATGACACAGGTGATGCCGGTGAGCCTCTGAAGACAGAAAAGTTTTCTTCCAGTGAAAAGAAAACTGTTTTTGCCGGAAAAACGGGAACAAAGCCTGCAGCAGCGGCTGCAAAGAAGACTGCTTCATCTGCAGATGAACTGATCTGCAGCCTGAAGAAACAGGATAAACGCTGGCATATAACTGAATACAGAATCTGCAAAGGCGACAATCTGTGGCGTATAGCATCAAAATTCGATACTGACCACAGACTTATTATAAAGGCTTCCGGAATAAAGAAACCATCCAGCCTTAAAACAGGGAAAATCATCAAGGTTCCCAACAGAAATGGAGTTTTCTATACAGTAAGAAAAGGTGACACTCTGTACGGCATAGCTGCAAAGTTTAAAACATCTTCTGCTTCCATAGAGAAAAACAATTCCATTAAGAAAAAAAATGTCCGTACAGGACAGAAGCTTTTTATTCCGGATGCAGCTGAGCCTGCAGTGAAATCAGAGGGAAAAGCAGTAGCATCAGCTCGTGCAGTGAAAAAGAAATCTGCAGAATCAGCCGGAGAAAAGAGCTCTGCTGTAAAAAGTTCATCTCTGTGCTTTTCCTGGCCTGTAAAAGGGATCAGAATTTCCAGCGGTTTCGGAACAAGAAAAAATCCCTTTAACGGTAAAAATGCCTTTCACTCAGGAATAGATATCAGCTGCAACGAAGGTACCAGAATCCGGGCTGCGGAGAAAGGGAAGGTTATATTCAGCGGCTGGAAATCAGGCTACGGAAATACAGTAATAATCAGGCATGAAAAAGGCTATATTACAGTTTATGCCCATAACAGCAGACTGTCAGTTCAGGAAGGATCAAATGTGGAACGCGGACAGGTTGTTTCACTGTCAGGAAGAACCGGAGCTGTTACCGGAGCCCATCTTCATTTTGAAGTCCGCAAGTATCTGACACCTCTTGATCCCATGCGTTTCCTTAAATAGTTCAGGTGCACTGTGAGTTTAAAGTTTTTTGCCAGAATATCTTTTACGTGTCTTTTGATTTACGGCTTTGCTGCCGGGGAAAAAATTTATGCAGCTGACCTTCTTCCAAATGGTCCGATAAAAACCAGAGCCTTCTATTCTATGGCTGATCCTTCCGGATGGCAGGTTGAGGTTCGTGGTGTTGTTTATTCTACAGGCGTAAACGGAGAAGTGCCGGCAGATGATCTGTCAGGTCAGCTGCAGGAAAAGTCTGCAGTTACTGTAAGGCTGTATTCCGGTGACGGGCTTCAGGCCGGAGATGAACTTTTTGTCATAGACAGCAAAAATCTCATTACAGCAAGAATCAGGGTTAATTCCGTTTTCAGATCAGTTTCCCTGGGCTGGATGCTTACTGGCACAGGAAATTTTATAATGTGTTCTGAAAGGGACAGAGTAGTTCAGCGTGTGTCAAAGAAGGCTTCCGGGGATGCTGTTGCTTTTAAGAGCAGAGGTGATTATTACCGGGAGCATGGGGACTATGGCAGGGCTGTCTCTGAATACAAAAAGGCTCTTGATCTGGACAGCGGCAGTCCGGATGTTCATCTTGCCATAGGTGAAGTTTACATGGAACAGGGGATTTATCAGTTTGCATACAGGGAATTTCAGGAGGCTGAGAAAAATCTTTACAGACTCTATGACAACGAAGATAAATTCAGTCTGCTGAAAAACATGGGACAGATAAGGCTTATTGAGATCCGCACTTCTCCTGTGACTCAGGAAAAAAAGGAAGAACTCCGCAAAGACGGAATTGCCCGCTGCCGGGAAGCTCTTAAGTATTACAGCTCTTCTCCTGAAGTCAATTTCTGTCTGGGC
>JAZRYV010000332.1:0-8643 GCA_045600925.1 Spirochaetota bacterium | reverse complement strand
GAATCAACTGAAGTTTGTCGCTGCGACCGTACGTATTGCATTTGGCCGCCAGATACCGTAGAATAATTTCGGAGAGAAAAAAACATTTACTGGAGGATTACAACATGAAACGAACCAGAAAAGCTCTGCTCAGCCTGAGGGACAGGTTCCATAAACGACAGGAGCCCGTGCTCTGCACGGGCTCCTGTAAAATGGCGGTTCTGATCTGCCGGAATGACCGGCAAAATCAGGATCTACTTGGTTCCGAAAATCCTGTCCCCGGCGTCTCCCAGACCAGGACAGATATAAGCATCCTTATTCAGCTCCCTGTCCATGTGTCCTATATAGATTTTAACATCCGGATGTGTCTCATGAAGCTTCTTCAGTCCTTCAGGAGCTGCAATTATGCACATGAATTTAATGTTTACTCCGCCGTGTTTTTTGATCTGTGTGATGGCATCAGCAGCAGAACCTCCTGTAGCCAGCATGGGATCCAGAACAATAATAGTTCTTTCGGAAATAGGTTTAGGAAGCTTGCAGTAATATTCATGAGGTTCATGAGTCACTTCATCCCTGTAAAGACCTATATGTCCCACTCTTGCAGTTGGAACAAGAGCAAGGATTCCGGAAACCATTCCAAGTCCTGCCCTTAGAATGGGAACAATGGCCAGTTTCCTGCCTGCAATCATGGGAGTGCTGCATTTTTCAATGGGAGTCTCTATATCCACATTTTTCAGAGGAAGATCCTCCAGAGCCTGAAAAGCCTCCAGCATGGCAATCTCTTCAACCAGTTTGCGGAACTCATTGGTCCCTGTGTTTTTATCCCTCAGCATGGAAATCTTATGCTGAATCAGGGGATGCGTAAAAATCGTTACATTCTTATCCTGTGTATAATCCATTATTCTTCTTCCCTGTTTGAAAGAAAGATGCCGCGGCTCTGATCTCCGCTTTCATTCTTTCCGAACTCATAGTCATTGCCCGGAAGAACAGCATTCAGAACTATTCCTGCAATGGCTGCAATGGCAAGGGCTGTAAGGGTGATGGATGTTTCACCGACAGTAAAGGTAAGACCTTTGCTGAATCCCAGACCGCAGACGAAGATTACCCCTGCTATAATAAGATTTCTTGACTTTGTCAGATTAACTCTGTTTTCCACCATGTTTCTTACTCCTATTGCGGAGATCATTCCGTACAGCATGAAGGAAACACCGCCTATGATGGCAGCAGGCATGGTTGAAATAACTGAAGAAAATTTCGGAATAAAGGAAAGGATGATGGCATACAGAGCAGCAAGACGGACAACTTTCGGGTCAAATACTCTGGACAGCTCCAGAACTCCTGTGTTTTCTCCGTAGGTTGTATTTGCAGGCCCTCCGAAGAAACCGGCAAGGGATGTTGCAAGACCGTCCCCCATAAGTGTCCGGTGAAGTCCCGGTGAAGCCAGGAAATTTTTTCCTGTTGTAGCGGAAATGGCTGACATGTCCCCTATGTGTTCCATCATGGAAGCTATGGCAATAGGAGCCATAACCAGGACTGCAGTGATATCAAATTTGCATATGTCAAAAGGAGGAATTCCGACCCAGTCGGATGCTTTTACAGCTGCAAAACTGATGATGGCTGAACCGTCAGGATTTGTAACACCGCAGGCATGCATTATTACTGCAGCCACATAGGAAACAATTATGCCCAGAAGAATGGGAATAATTCTGAACATTCCCTTTCCCCATACATTGAAAACCACAATGGTCAGCAGTGCAATAAGAGCCAGGAGCCAGTTTGTGGAAGCATTGGAAACAGCTGACGGAGCAAGGGAAAGTCCTATGCAGATGATGATGGGGCCGGTAACAACAGGAGGAAGGAAACGCATAACCTTTTTTATGCCAACAAGCTTTATAATCAAAGCAAGAATAAAATAGGAAAGACCTGCAATAACCACACCTCCGCATGCATAGGCTGCTTTTTCATTGGCACCCATGGCAGCATAGATTCCTGTATTCAGATTTGCAACAGTATAAAAACCTCCGAGAAATGCAAAAGAAGATCCCAGGAAGGCAGGAACCTGAAACTTTGAACAGAGATGAAAAATCAGAGTGCCTGCACCAGCACAGAACAGCGTAACTGCAATGGTCATCCCCTGAGTAACAGCTTCTCCTGTTGCTGCCTTGAAATATCCTCCCACAAGAATAGGAACCAGGACTGTGGCGCCGAACATGGCAACCATGTGCTGAAGCCCCATGAGCAGCATATTGAGTCTTCCAAGCTGCCTGGCATCCCTGATCGGCTCCCCTTTAAAATCTTTCATTTAAGAATCCTCCTTTTTTATCTTTTTGTTTATTATATTTTATCTGAAATATATCGCTTTCCGGATATGAACCACACACTTTCCAAAAAAAAATTAATTTCCCCTATTTTCTTCAGGGAACTGTTTTTCTTCTCCTCATATGCTGCCAGCCGTAAAACCTCAGTTATAAAAAAGCCGTCATATTAATGACGGCTTTTAATCATTTCTGAATTCTGCAGACTCTGAATCCGACTGCATTATCTATTGTTACAGGAGAACAGGAGGATCTGTATGAAGCAGCAAGATATTTAACTCCGAAAGAAGCAATTTCAACAGGATCAGAAAAACATCCTCCCCGGACTATTTTTTCACTTTCAGCAGGATAAGAAGCAGGTCCTACGGGATTAGTTCTTTCATCTATACCATATTCCGGACTTGTAAACCATCCTGAAGCATCACTGTAAGATGAAGCTTCATCCCAGCACCATTCCAGAACATTTCCGGTCATGTCATAAAGACCTGCACAGTTCGGCTTTCTGGTTCCCACAGGCTTGGTTGTAAATGTATCTGTAGTATTGCCGAAAAACCAGGCATAGTCCCCCAATTCGGACCAGTCCCCTGTTCCGGAGTATCCGCTGTAAAACGCACCGTCCGAAACAGAACCGCTTCCATTTGTCCTTGCAAGAAATTCCCACTCTGCTTCAGTCAGAAGTCTGTATCCGTCAGCGTCCCATTTAACACATTCAGGTCCTATATTTTTTTCATAATCATCTTCCGGATTGTAGTCATCCTCATCAGCCGGCTCATATTCGTATTTATAAGCCTCACGGTAAATCCTTTTAAAAGTACTGTCCGTATAATAAACCGGCTCCAGCCCTTCATTTTCGGAAAGAGCATTACACCAGGCTATGGCATCCCGCCAGGTAATACAGGTTGCAGGATGTTCATCACTGCAGTCATCACTGCTGCTTCCCTTTCTTCCGCCGGAATAAAATTCATAATCCAGATGCTTGCTTCCCCATTTTTTTATGGTCATCCATTCATAATATGTGATTTCTTTTCTGCTTACAATAAGATTTCCGGTAAGAGTTACTGATCTGGTAAGATTTTCATTGAGACCGCCTGAAAGAGCAGAACTGCCCTGAACATATGGTTCCATGACAATTTCTTCTGTATCCAGCTCAATGTATCCTGCAGTATAACTTTCATCAGGAGAACAGGCTGTCATCAAAGAAAAAGCAAGAAACATTATGAAAAAAAATACTGTCTTTTTCATTTCCTGTGCTCCTTAATATGACCTGAGAATGATATAGTCTGAAGCAGAAACAGTCTGAACAGAAGGATACGTAAAGGTTACAGGACTGTCAAGGGTGATGAGAGCCTTTGTTCCTGTCAGCTTATATACGGTAAGGCTCAGTTTCCCGGAAGGAGACGAAAACATTTTATTCCCGTATCTCAGATAAGCTCCGTACTGTCCCTCTTCCCGCTCTGCCTTTCCGTAAAAATCATTGTCATCAGGTTTCTGAAACCAGACGCAGAGCTTGAAATTTTCACTGATCTTTTTCAGCATGAAACCATAGAAATATTCATCATCATCCATTTCCCCTTCCCAGGAGACGGCTGAACAGCCTGTCCCGGAATCCCGGACTGTTACAGCAGGATCTGATAATATTAAGCTGAAAGATTTGTCTGAATAAACAGAATATTTAGAGTCAAAATCAACGGAGATGAATTCATCTTCATCGTCATCATCGGAGGAACTGCAGGAACAGAAACAAAGGCACAGAGCGGTCAGCACTGCAGTCATCATAAAGGGGAAAAATTTCATGTTTTTTCTGTAAATAAAGGGTTTCATGTTTTTCCGGCCTACTGTCTGCCGGCTATCTCCAGCATTTCTATATCAAAAATAAGAGTCTTCCCTGCAAGGGGATGATTAAAATCCACTTTTACACAGGTATCTGTAACTTCCAGGATCAGAGGCGTCACTGTTTCACCGCTGCTGTTCTTCACATGAAGAAGATTTCCAGGAACAGGTTCTGCATCATCAGGAATCTGATCCTTCGGAATACTGATCACCAGATAATCCAGATACTGTCCGTAGGCTCTTTCACATGGGACTGTTACGCTTCGTTTATCTCCCGGAGCCATGCCTTCCGCACAGTCATCGAAATCTCTGATCAGCTCTCCGGCTCCAACAGTAAATTCAAAAGGTCCCCTGTTTAATGAAGAATCAAAGACCTTCCCGTCCTCAAGCCTTCCTGTATAATGAACCTTCACCCGGTCGCCCTTCTGTGCTGCTGCCACAGCATCCTCCTGTAAAAGAAATCCTGCAGACAGGCCGGGCAGCCTTAAAAATTTAAGGCTGCCCGAAGGAATCAGTCCTGCTGACCTGCATATTCCTTAAGATATCTGTTCTTGTTTGCCAGATAAAAATCAACATTGTCGGCAATGCTTCTTATTCCCTCTTCATCCAGTTCACGGACAACTTTTCCTGGTGAACCCAGAACCAGTGAACCTGAAGGAATAACCTTTCCCATGGTAACCATGGCATTTGCCCCGATAATACAGTTGTCGCCTATAACTGCACCGTCAAGAATAATTGCATTGATGCCAATAAGAACATTGTCTCCCACTGTGCAGCTGTGGAGAACAGCACTGTGTCCTATGTTTACTCTTTTGCCTATTTTAAGAGGCTGTTTTTCCGTAACATGAAGAACGCAGCAGTCCTGAGCATTGCTCTCATCTCCCATAATGATGGCATTGGCGTCTCCTCTTAATGAGGCACCTGGCCAGATGCTGACATCATTTCCAAGGGTAACATCTCCAATCACAGATGCAGTTTCTGCAATAAAACAGTTTTTACCTGTTTTGACTTTGTTGTCTCCAAGTCTGTATTTCATAAATACCTCTCTGTATGTTTGTCAGGCAGACATTTAAAGGAAGATTTTTTCAATTCCTTCTTCAGACTGCACTGCCTTAATAAAATCCGACTTCCAGTTCTTTCCCAGATGAAGCTCTGCCAGCTGAACTGCCAGATGCTTTCCTGTAACAGAAATGTTTCCGTTTATCTTTGACAGTCCCTGAACACAGCTCGGACATGAAGTCAGAACAGTAACACTGCCCGGACCTGTGACTCCTTCAATTTTTCCGCTCTTCTGTTTCCGGAGATCTCTGGAAATGCCAGGGGTGGAAAGAGCAAGTGTTCCCCCTTCTCCGCAACATCTGTCCACAGTCTTTGGAGCTGCACCGAAAAGCTTTTTAAAGGTTTCGGCCGGACCTGACTTCTTCAAAGGAGAATGGCACGGATCGTGATAGATAAACTTCTCTTCCTTAACAGGATACAGTCCCTTCTCTGCAATAAGTTCACTGCAGTCAATCAGTCCTGCCCCTGGGAAAATTCTGTCCAGTTCATAATGGGAAAGCATTTCAAGACAGGTTCCGCAGGAAATAACCACATGGGCAATATTCATGTATCTTATGGTGTCTGCCATACGGTGGAAGATGACCCTGTTTTCATAGCTTATCTTTTCTGCAGTTTCAGTATCACCATTGCTCAGGAACGGATATCCGCAGCAGAGATATTCAGGGGCAATGACAACTCTGTATCCTGCATTATACAGAAGAGCCATCACAGCCATGCTGATATCAGGGAAAGTCCTTTCGGAACCGCATCCGGGGAAGTATACAACACTTTCTGCAGGAACTGCATTCTTTTTACGGAAGGCATAGAAGATGCCCGTTTCATTAAGTCCGAAATATTCCCTCAGACTCTTTGTTCCCGCATTCCCGGGAAGCTTTGAGGAAAGCATAGCCCCTATAAAGGGCATGACCTTTGCTGTAAAACTGCTGAAAGGTCTGTTGAGGAAATATCCCAGAGCCTGAAGCCTGTATCCTGTTCTGAAGAACAGAATCCTCAGCAGATGATTCATCTTTATTCCCTTCTGTCTGAGATACAGAAGAGCCATATGTGTAACAGGTTTTCTGCCGGCTTCCTTCTTGTTTTTAAGCAGAGCTTTAACAGCCATGGAAACTTCACCGAAATCTATGTCAACAGAACATGGAGTCTTGCACTTGTGACATCCTGTACAGTGACCGGAAATATCCTTTAAAAGTTCAAAGCTGCTGAAACTGAGATCAGAACCTGTCTGAGCCTCATAGAGGACAGCTTCCGTAACCAGAGAAATGCCGAAAATCTTGTTTCTGGGGCTGAAGAACATATTGCCTTCAGGGAAATGAGTGTTGCACACATCCTTGCATTTTCCACAGCGAACACAGGAGGAAACGGAAGAAATAAGATCGGAAAGTCCGGCTGCCTCCAGAATAAAGGCTTCCTTCTTAAGAAGAGACATGGACGGAGTATAGACTCTGTTGTATGGGAAATCCACAGTAAGTTTTCCTGGATTGAACAGATCGTCCGGATCTGCTTCTTTTTTATAGTCTGCATAGGCTTCCAGGATCTTTTTATCTGCAAATTTAAGCTTTGTAAGACCGATTCCGTGTTCACCTGTAATAACACCGCCTACAGCAACCGTTTTCTTCATTACCTTTGCAACAATCTCATGGGCTTCGGCCATCATTTCAGGATCACTGGAATGAACCGGCAGATTAACATGGATGTTTCCGTCTCCGGCATGCATATGGGTTGCAACAATGATTTTCCGTGAACGGCGGAACCTGAAGATTTCCCCGGCTCCGGCAAGAATATCATCATAGCCTCTGAACATAAGACGGAAACTTTCCATTTCCTTCTTTTCCAGTTCTTCAGGAATCTGTTCATCCCTAAGGACTTCAAAAACACTCTTTCTGGCATAGCCTCTGCCGAAAAAGTCTGCTGCAGGTTTATCCATTCCGGACCTGTATTTTGTCAGATCCTTTCTCACACCTGCCAGTTCCTTTTTAAATGCTGCAATCTTTGTCTTCAGGAATTTATCTGCATCATCCTTCTTTCCGGAAAGGAACTCAGTCACCTGATCGATTAAAGATATATAATTTTCCATATTTTTCTGAATGTTGACTGATTCAACAAAATCAGAAAATTCCGGCAGAGCAGCAATTGGAATTACAATATCTTCGTTGAGTTTAAAAGAGTTTGTATGCTTTGCAATGGCTCCCAGATGTTTTCTTTCATTCCAGAAAGCTGTTCTCTGAGCTGCATCCTTTGCCTTAAAACCTTCTGCATCATATTTCTTTACAATGCTGAGGATGAGAGCACTGGACTTTTTAAGATCCTCTTCATCATTGCTTTCCACATCAACAATAATTACAGCCTTGGGAAGCTGGCTGCGGTCGGATTTGTTTTTATATTTAATTGCTGTGGCATACTTGTCATCAAGATGCTCAAGTGCTGTAAGATAGGATCTGTCATTTTTTTTGAAGGCATCCAGTATTTCCACAATACCAGTGGAAGCTTTTACAAGATTGCTTCCGAAGAATTCCAGACAGAGTGTATCCTTGTATTTAAAAGGCTTATAGAGGACAAATTTTGCTGAAATGATTATGCCGTCTCCGCCTTCCTTCTGAAGTCCCGGAACTCCGCCCAGGGCCTTGTTTGTAACATCCTTGCCCACACCGGGTTTTCTGAGATCCGTTCCCTTAAGAATAATGCTTCTGATGAAATCTCCCTTTTCATTCTTTGCATTTTTGTCCTTTGTGATTCTGTATACATCAAAGATAACATCATCGGAAGGTTCAATTTTTCTCCAGGGATGATTTCTTCTTCTGACTTCCAGACATTCGGATGCTGCATTTATAATACGGAAGGAGTAGATATTGTCAATGGCAGTTCCCCACATAACACATTTTTTCCCGCCGGCATTCTCTGCTATGTTTCCGCCTATAGTTGATGCCCAGGATGATGTGGGATCCGTTGCAAAAATATATCCCTCTTTTTTGCAGTAGTTTATTACATGGTCCGTAATGACGCCTGCTTCAACTTCTATTACAGGCCGTTCTGTTCCGCTTTCATTAACGGTTTCTATTTTTCCTATTCTGGTAAGCTTTTCCAGATTAACAACTGCAGTATCAGGATATACAGAGGCAACTCCTCCTGTGGTTCCTGTACCTCCGCCGAAAGGAATGATTTTAAGCCCCAGACGTTTTGCTTCCGCAATGATTCCTGGAATTTCCTCTGCAGAGGAAGGATAAACCACAACTTCCGGATACTCCACACGCCAGTCAGAAGCATCTGTAACATGGGATACACGGCTCAGTGCATCAAAACGGACATTTTCCGGATCAGTGGCTGAATGGAATCCGTGAAGGATTCTGAGTCTGTTCCTTTTCTCCTCATGGAAAATTCTGAAGAATTTACGGTCTTCTTCACGAAGACGGCCGGCAAGAGCCAGGACTTTCTGATTGTCTCCTGCAGCAGCTTCTATGCCTGC
>JAZRYV010000331.1:0-2634 GCA_045600925.1 Spirochaetota bacterium | reverse complement strand
TTTGCTCCGGCTCCGTGGCCTATTTTAACAGTCAGGACTGTTTCTCCTCTTCTCATGTCTGAAATGTATGCTGTGATTCGGTCTCCTTCCTTAACTGTCAGATTCCCGTTCTGATCGGTCAGTTCGGCTGTACTTACAACGGCATCACTTCTTCCTGAAATATCAACAAAAGCCGTGTCATTGTTTATTTTTACGATGATGCCCTCAACTTTGTCTCCGATGCTGAAGCTGTCGCTTTTTTTCAGAGATTCTTCCATCATTTTTGCGAAATCTTCTTCGCTCATTTCTTCCGTTATGTCAAATTCGTTCATTCCGCTACCTGTGATTAAAAATATTTCATACAAAGGATAAATTTATCATTGTGTTAATAAAATCAATAAAAATTCTTTAAAACGGTTTTACAGGTCTGATTTCTGATAATTATCAGGAAAAGAATTGACATTTTTATTCAGATGGGGGCAGGTTACTGCTGTATGAATTTATGACTTATATTACGAGGTTTCACATGAAAAAAGTAATTGCTGTTCTGTTTTCAGTACTGCTTGTTCTTCCTGCTTTTGCAGAAGACAATGCTGTAAAAACTGTTGAGGCTTTCCTTGCAGATCTTGATTCATCCAACAGTGAAGATGTTATCAACACTGCTGCAGAATGGCTTGGCAAGGCAAAAGAAAAAAAGGCTGCCGCTCCTCTGCTTAAGCTGCTGAATGACAGCCGGGAAAGCGTCAGAATCCGCTCTGTCCTTTCTTTGGGAGAAATTGGTTCAGATGAAGCCATTGACGGCATCAACAACGCTCTGGTCAATGACAGCAGTTCCAATGTCCGTTATGCTGCAGCTCTTGCTTCAGTTCAGCTTGCTTCCGAAAAATCTGTTTCTGCATGGAAACAGGCTTCTGAAAAGGAAACAGATCCTTTTATAAGGGATTTCCTTTTAAAGATGAAAGAAAAAGTTGAGAAATAGATTTTTCTCAGAACGACTGGAAGGCATGGCGCAGGTCATGCCTTTTTTGTCTTAAAAAGGTTATTATGAATTACAAAGAAACAAAATATCTTGTCTTTGATGTAGAATCTGTCCCTGATTCAAAGCTTATAAAAAAGGTCCGCTATCCTGAGGAGAACTTTACTGAAGCGGAGGCTGTTGCCGAGTACCGTAAATATCTTCTGGAGCAGAGCGGCGGCACATCGGATTTCATTCCTGCAACTTTTCAGTATCCTGTAGCCATCTGCATTGCAAAGGTACGTGAGGATTTTACTCTTCAGGATATTGTCAGCCTTGATGAACCGAATTTCAGGGCAAAGGACATGACCAGACTGTTCTGGCACGGCATAGAAAATCTGTATGATCATGCATCTTTTGTTACTTTCAACGGAAGAGGTTTTGACATTCCTCTTCTGGAGCTGATGGCCTACAGGTACGGCATTACAGCAAAGCGTCATTTTAAGGACAAGTTTGCAGGCCGGTACAGATTCGGGACCAAGCATATTGACATGCAGGATGTCCTGTCCAACTACGGTGCCATCAGAATGAACGGAGGCCTTAATCTGCTGGCCAAGGTTCTCGGCAAACCGGGAAAGATAGGCACCAGCGGAAGCGATGTGTACGATATGTTCCTGGCAGGAAAGATGCAGGAGATCAGCGATTACTGCATGCATGATGTTCTGGATACCTACTTTGTATTCCTCAGATCCAGAGTCGTAATGGGAGAGATTACTGCTGAACGGGAAGCTGAGATCACTGCAAAAGCCAGGAAATTTGTGGAGGAAAACACAGGCAGGATTCCTGCCCTTAAGGAATACCTTGACCACTGGACGGATGAGCCGGCCTGGCCGTAATTCCGGAAAAACAGGAGAAAAAATATTTAGGATGTAAAAGAAAGACTGGTGATGCATGGATTGGAAAAAATGAAACAAGGTGAAAAAATAAAAAACTATTGTAATAATTGTCATACTGATACATTCCACACAGTCTGTGCTGTAAAAGAGACAGGTGGCTGTGAACAGTATTCTGATTATGAAATATCATGGTGGAAGAATTACGGTATTTTGGAATGTGACGGATGTAAAACAGTTGTTTTTAAGACGGAAGAAGCTTGTTCTGTAGATGATGATGTGGATGGGGAGCATATAACGGAAGAATTTTTTCCTCCTTATGATAAAGATTTAGGGAATGCAGAAGAAATTATATATAATGATAATATTCCAGAAGAAATTAAACATATTTTTCAAGAAACAGTATCATCAATAAGTAATAAATGTTATATTTTAGCCGGAATAGGTTTACGTGCAATTGTAGAGTCAATTTGTAAATATGAAAATGAAAATAAGACTATAGACAATTTGTTTGAAAAAATTAAAGAATTAGTCAAAGAACACATTATATCTGAAGATGATGCAGATAAACTGCATTCTATCAGACTTATCGGGAATGATGCTGTCCATGATCGTAAAAAGCCTGAAAGAGATGATATAATCACAGCAATTAAGATAATAAAGAATTTGCTTTCAAATAAGTATGAATTGAAAATTGATTATAAAAAAACAAAGACTTATCCGTAATCTTAGATAAAAAATGTAAAAAAATGTATAGAATTAATTAGAAAATTTGATAAAGCTTTTCAACTTTTGTTTTTTTGCTTA
>JAZRYV010000330.1:0-7065 GCA_045600925.1 Spirochaetota bacterium | reverse complement strand
TCCTGCTCCCCATACTTTCGGTGCGGAAGCGGCCATGTATTCTGCTGTAAATCCTGTGTTGGAGGCATCTTTCCTGAACTGGTATGCAAATTCCACAGATCCCATAAAGCAGGCATCCAGCACAAACAGATCCACTGATTCGTCTTTTGTCAGAGTATCACTCATCCCGGCTGTAAGCATATAATCCTTTCCGTTGGTATCATCCAGACAAATGTTTTTTACAGTGCTGAAAAAGTCTGAACTGTCTCCGGAAAGGGATTTTTTCATGGGACCTCCTCCGTGGTTGGACATTATAAGGCAGAATTTATCTGCAGGATAGTTTTCCTTGCAGAAACGTATGAACTTCTTCAGAGTTAAAGGATCTGCCATATTGGCTTCATAGTTCCCGTTCTTTTTGATTTCCGGAAACTGAGTTTCACCGGAAAGTCTCCATGTTCTGCCTTCTCCCACTCTGTACAGTCTGGTGTCTGTAAAGTTCTCACCGAAAACATATCTGTCATTTGATTCTCCAGGAATTCTGTCAAAAAGCACAATCAGGTTTGCACCGCAGCCGTTTCTGAAGCCATCCTTCATCTCCTGCACATCATCAAGAAGACATTCTTCAAGATCATTGTCCCCGTCACCGTAGTACATAATGGTCCATTGTGTTTCCTTTGCCGGTTCAGGCACCTCTGTCTCATTAGATGAATCATCAATAAGGCAGCTGCTGAAAAAAAATGCTGTCAAAAAAGATGTCATTATAATAAATAATTTTTTCAAAATATATCTCCTTTATTTAAATTCTGTTTTTCAGTGAAGGCTGCCCGGTAGCCTCCAGAGCACTGTGCCACAGCAGAGAATCAGGATCAATCTGCTTCCTTTCCGCTACTGCTGTTTCAACTGGAATATGAATATAGCTGTCATTCCACTTCCCTATTACACAGTCTGTTTTCCCTGCCATTCCTGCATGAACTGCATACTGCCCCAGCCTTCCGCAGTATATGGAATCTGCAGGACAGGCCGGAGCACTCCGTATCATGTAGGAGGGATCAATATACTTAATGCTGACAGGAATCTTTTTTTCTGCAAAATATCCGGCGATCTTTTCTTTCAGGAAAAGTCCTATGTCCTCCAGGGCCGCATTTCCGGAAGCATCATATTTTTTTGACAGACCTTTTTTTTCAGCGGCAATCAGGTCCTGACCTGCCCCTTCTGCTGCACAGATAACGGCATGGCCTCTTCTGCGGATTCTGGCCTCAAGTACAGCCAGAAGGCCTTCCGGACCTTCCAGATCGAAAGGAACTTCCGGAACAAGAAGGAAGTTCACGTCGTTCATGGCAAGGGCTGCGTATGCAGCAATGAAACCTGAATACCTGCCCATGAGTTTTACCAGGCCTATGCCGTTAGGCATTCCCTGAGATTCAATGTGGGCGGAATATATGGCTTTTACTGCTTCGGAATAGGCTGTTTCAAAACCGAAGGATCTCTGAATACAGCTTATGTCATTATCAATGGTTTTTGGAATGCCAATGACAGAGAGAGGATATCCCATGGATTCTGCGATTTCACTGATTCTGTGGGCCCCTCTGAGTGTTCCGTCTCCTCCGATGCAGTAAAGAACTGATACTCCCATTTTACGAAGCTGTTCGGTCTGAACAGTCAGGTCATCTGCTCCTCCTCTGGATGACCCTAAAATGGTCCCGCCTGCCAGATGAATGTTTCTTACCATTTCAGGGGTAAGTTCAACGGGAGGATACGCTGTATCCGGTTTCAGTCCGCTGTAGCCGTAACGGATTCCGTATATGGTACGGCAGCCGTAGACATACCAGGATTCCATGACAACTGAACGAATGACGTCATTAAGTCCAGGACAGAGACCTCCGCATGTCACTACAGCACACCTGACCTTTTCCGGTTCAAAGTATATTTTTTCTCTGGGTCCGGCCAGCTCAAAAGTTCTGTAAAGGGATGCTTCCCTTAAACCGTTTTTATCAATTATGCAGTCGTAGATGACACGCTGGTCATCCGAAACAATAAATTTTTCCGGTATTTTCTGCTTCAGAACCTTATTTATGCTGACAGTACGTTCCCCAAGATTTTTTACACTGAAATCCATTCAGTACTCCTGCAGTGGTTTTTATTATTTATGCATACAATAAAAGTCAAGGCTTAAACAGCAGTTCTCTCCGGAAGGTTCCAGAGGGTGAACTATTTCTTTTCCCTGACTTTCTTAAGCCTTTCTGCTGCAAGTTCATCCATATCTCTGCCGGAAGCCAGCAGTTCCTCCGGAGATGGTTCATGGTCATAGAGAAAGACCACATGGGACCGCGTTTTTTCAGTAATTCCCACTCCGCAGTCCATAAAGAAAAGTGTCTTTCCCCCGGATGTACAGTTTCCAAGCTCAACAATATCCTTTTCTCTGTCCAGAACAGGTCTTTCACATGTAAACAGCTGATCAGCTGCTGTTTCAGACAGAAGTCTGTAGCTTACAAGTGTTCTGTCAAGCACCTCAGTAAAGGAAGACAGACCTGTAAAGACATGTTCAAAATAAGACTTCTGCATCAGGCAGCTCCGTGAATCTTCTTCTGGTCAGCAATAGTAGAGCTTTCCCTGCCTGTTCTGTGTCCCGGACATACGACTGTGTCATCAGGCAGAACAAGAAGCTTCTGTTTAACTGCATCCATAAGTTTTTCACAGTCTTCCTGAGTATCAGTGGCACCTGTTCCGTCGTGGAACATGGTATCTCCTGTAAACAGGAAGCCGTTTCCGTACAGACAGATGGATCCGTCAGTGTGTCCAGGAGTGTGGATAACCCGGAGGCCGGTGCTTCCGAAAAGAAGAGCATCATCATCCTGAAGAAGCATGGCAAAATACTGTCCGTCACTGACCAGTCTGAAATCAAGCTGATGAATTCTTACATCCGCATCATACAGATCCATAAAATATTTGTTTCCGCCGGTATGGTCAGTGTGTCCGTGAGTATTTACAATAGATATAATGCGTACGTTGTGTTCCTTTACTTTTGCTTCGATTTTATTAAAATCACCGGCAGGATCAATAAGGATTCCGGATCCCCCCTCCTTGTCCGCCACAAGGTAGCATAAAACTCTCATGGGTGTGACTTCTATCTGTTCAACTATCATATTTCCTCTTAATTCATTTTTATTCTCAGAAAAACCAGCCAGCCCCTGTCCCAGGTACTCCAGGACTGATCCGTTTTCCACTGTAAATGCAGCAGAATAATAAATCAACCGAAAAAATAAAGGCTTCGCATCATAATAAGGAAAAAACAGAACTGTTTACCCTGTAATTTCAAATATTTATTGACACATTTATTGATACGAGTGATAAATAGTTTGAAACATTTTTTGGAGAGTGTGTTTCAATAATAATTTACTACAGATTATTTGCTTTGGTTATTCTTGCTGAAAAATGGATGATAATAAACTGGAATTATTAAAAAAATTCCCGGCTTTTATAAAGAAAGCCTTGTCAGATGGAATGTTTAATATACCAGACGAAGCTTTATTTGAGTATGTAGCATTTGAGGCGTACAGATGCATTTCGAGAGATAATGAGGACAATACTCCATTGAACATGGATGATATGAAATCCTATGCTGAAATGGGGAAAAAATACAGAGCAGCTGCGAATCCTTTAAATAAGGCAAAGTTTTATGGCATATCACTTTATGAAAATAAACAAGATCTGGATAATACTCTAAGTTTGCCAAAACCTGGAAAGAAAATTGCTAAAGGTCTTATATATCAGGAGGGAGGCCCCCATCTTCCAAAAGATCCTAATAAAGATTCCCATGTTACATGGTGGTTATATGAGAATGCAGATTTAAGCTCGTTTAAAATAATAGGTGAAAAAAATGGAACAGGAAAAGTGCTTTAATATTGACGGGAAAGATATTTGGCTGGATCAAATATTGATCGATTTTAATGAGATTCCATTATTGTTTATATGTTTTGATGCGGATAAGAATTATTATGCGGTTTTATGTACTGATATAGATAATATGCAGTATATTATTGTGCCTCAAAGACTTGATAATATTTCAAAGATGTTGCATCAGCGGATTTCCATGCGAGAACTCTTTATCATAAGCAAGTGGTTTTGGAAAGTACAGGCAAAAGATGATCTTTCAGATGATGTTGTTGTAAAGAAAAGCATAGAAGAGTTAGATGCGGGCATTTTACCAAAAGAATCTGCTGTTTTCAAGATTTTTACAAAGGATTTAGAAGATTACCGGGATAGCATTGACAATAGATTGCTTGCGGAGGTGATGTTTGAGCCTTGTCAGTTTGATGTGGATATTGAAGATGATTTTAGTGAGTATGATATCATACAACTTATACAACAAGTATCTAAAATTACAATTGATATGGAATCCAAAAGCGAAAGAAATACATTAATTAATTATACTGATTTTGAACTCGGTAAACCACATGGTAGCAAAGAATTTTTGAAATCTAAATTTTGTGAAGAAAGTACATTCATTTGTGATTATGAAATACATGCTGCTTAGGAGAAAAAAATGGCTGAGATCAAAAGTATGTTAAATTTAAATAAGCTTGTATTTGATTTTATAGAATTTCATCGAAAAGGGTATAAGAATACAAACGATTTGAAATACAAATTTGAGGTTACTACTGGAAAATCTGATGATTTTTACAAAGTAACTTTAGTTTTAACGGGATCAAAAGAAGAAGAATATGATTTCAAAATAAGTCTAACTGGAATCTTTAAATTTGATGCTGATAAAGAATTAGATGAAGAAATTAAGCAGACTATAATATCAAAGAATACGGTGGCTATTCTTATGCCTTACATGAGAAGTCAGGTATCATTGCTGACTGCACAGCCTGAAGTGGATTGTGTAATATTACAGCCGTTTAACATTAATAAAATATTTGATAATAGTGATAATAGATTAAAAAAGTCATAAATTACTATTTTTATGCTTTATGATCTAAGGTCAGCTGCCCTGTAATTTCAAATATTTATTGACACCGGGCCAGGAAAAAAAGTCATACTTTTAACCTGTATACTACAGAAAAATCCAGTAAGAACCGACATCAAAAAACGTAAACCACGGGAGGAAAAAGTGACAGTTAATATTCAGGATATCACAGAAATAATTGAAAAGCAGAATCAGTGGCGTGAAAAATCATGCATAAACCTGATTGCCAGCGAAAATACACAGAGTCCGGCATGCAGAAAAGTTCATGTATCTGACTTTATGGCCCGTTATGCAGAAGGTCATCCCAATGTTGGAAACCAGGTCAACAGATACTATCAGGGAACTCAGTTTATTGACATGATTGAAAACATGGCAAAGAAGGAAGTTCTGGACCTTTTCCACTGTAAACAGGCTGATGTCAGACCATATTCCGGCAACAATTCCAACTCTGCCATTGCCCTTGCCTATCTGAGAGGCGGAGACAAAGTTATCGTAAACTCCACAGATGCCGGCGGACATATATCCCATAACAACTACGGTGTGTTCGGAAGAAGAATCCAGCAGAGAGGTCAGACACTTATTCCCGGAAAGGATAATACCGTTCCTGTTTTCAACTGGCCTGTAACCGAAGACCGCTACCATATTGACGTAAAAAAAGCAGCAAAACTTATCGACAGTGTAAATCCTGCCCTTGTAATCTTCGGAAAGAGCCTTTACCTGTTCCCTGATCCTGTAAAAGAACTTGCTCCTCTCTGCAGAGAAAAGAAGATTCCAGTTCTCTATGACGGAGCCCATGTACTTGGTCTCATAGCCGGCGGACAGTTCCAGGATCCTCTGGCAGAAGGAGCCACATGGCTCACAGGTTCCACCCACAAGACTTTCCCAGGTCCTCAGAGAGGTCTTATTCTTGCAAATCTGGAAGGTGAATCAGAAAAGGAATACTGGACACCGGCAGACAGAGGTGTTTTCCCCGGAACAAGCTCCAACCATCATCTCTATTCACTGCCTGCTCTTCTGGTTGCAGTAAGGGAAATGAAGGCTTTCGGTCAGGCATATGCATCACAGATCATTAAAAATGCACAGGCTCTTGGAAAAGCTCTTGATGAATGCGGAATCAGTGTGGAAGCAAAGGAATTCGGATATACTCAGTCTCATCAGATTGCAGTAAATGTTTCTAACATTAAAGGCGGACTTCAGGCTGCAATAGATCTGGAAAAGAACGATATTATCTGCAACTACAACATGCTCCCGGGAGATACTGATCCCAAAAATCCTTCCGGCCTGAGAATAGGAACTGCAGAAATGACACGTTTCGGCATGAAGGAAGCAGATATGCAGGAACTGGCAGTTCTCATGGCAGATGCAATAAAAGGCAAAGACGTAAAGGAAAAAGTTCACAGTTTAAGGAACCGTTTCACAGAACTTCAGTACTGCTGATGAAAATAGTAATCGCAGGACTTGGTGCTGCCGGCTTTTCAGCCCTTATGGCAGTTAAAAAGGCAGCACCATCCGCAGGGATAACGGTGATTGATCCTAAAGAAAAGGAGATCTTCCATCCCTGCGGCCTTCCCTTTGTTTTAAAAAACGGATACGATCCGGCTGTACTTTTTGAACCCATGAATGTTTCCCTTATGGGGATCTGCCGAATAAAAGCCGTCCTTTCAGAAATGAATCCGGAAAAACAGGAGATTCTGACCGCTTCCGGAGAAAAGGTTACATATGACAGGCTTATAATATGTACAGGGGCAGAACCTTTTCTGCCTGATATTCCAGGCATTAATGAAATTTCCGGCAGGGGCCTGTTCACCTTTGCTTTGGCCGAAGATCTTATGAAAATAAGAAATGAGATTTCCGGCAGAGTACTGATTTCAGGAGCCGGCCCTGTGGGACTGGAAGCTGCCTGTTCCCTTTCCGGAAACATAACGGTTCTGGAGGCCGGAAACCGGGTGCTGCCCGGTCTTCTGGATCCGGATATGTCACTGCTGGTGGAAAAGCACATTACAGCTTCCGGAAAGATTCAGATTATTAAAAATTTTCCTGTTACGGAAGCTGCCGGAAAAGAATGTTTTGAGGGGTTCATGTCCGGCAGCACATTCATTCAGGGAGATACAGGCATT
>JAZRYV010000329.1:0-4205 GCA_045600925.1 Spirochaetota bacterium | reverse complement strand
ATTATGTCGTAGCTGTCTATGGCATCGCCGATTGTTGGGAAGTCAAGACGCTTTGCGGAACGGTCAATGAGGCCGTGACGGTCCAGTTCTCCTACGATGGAAAGAATTCCTCCTGCACGGTTTACATCTTCCACATGGAACTGTGAACTGGGTGCAACCTTGCATATATTTGGAATCTTTCGTGAAAGAGCATCTATATCCTTCATGGTAAAATCAACACCGCCTGCCTGTGCTACGGCCAGGAGATGAAGGACAGTATTGGATGAACCTCCCATGGCAATGTCCAGAGACATGGAGTTGAGGAAGGCACTCCTTGTGGCAATGGATTTCGGAAGGACAGATTCATCATCTTCATAATAATATTTCTTTGTTATTTCTATGAGTTTCTTTACTGCTTTCCGGAACAGTTCCTTTCTCATGGAGTGTGTTGCAACGATGGTTCCGTTTCCCGGCAGAGCCAGTCCCAGCACTTCATTGAGACAGTTCATGGAGTTTGCAGTAAACATTCCGGAACAGGATCCGCATGTGGGACAGGCCAGCTTTTCCAGCTCTGCCACATCCTCGTCCGGAACTGTGGGGTCTGCTGACATGACTATTGCATCGATCAGGTCTCTTTTTTTATCTTTAAACAGACCGGCCTCCATGGGACCACCGGATACAAAAACTGTGGGTATATTGAGCCGCATGGCTGCCATCAGCATTCCCGGAGTGATCTTGTCGCAGTTGGAAATGCAGATCATTGCGTCTGCCTTGTGAGCGTTTACCATGTATTCAACGCTGTCTGCAATAAGCTCCCTGGAAGGAAGGGAGTAGAGCATACCGTCATGGCCCATTGCTATTCCGTCATCAATGGCAATGGTGTTGAACTCTGCAGCAAAGTATCCTTCGCTGTCAAAAATATTTTTCAGTTCCTGACCTATTTCATGCAGATGAACATGTCCAGGAACAAACTGTGTAAATGAATTGACGATGGCAAAGACAGGTCTGCCGATCTGTTCTTCCTTCATCCCGTTGGCACGCCAGAGACTTCTGGCTCCTGCCATCTTTCTGCCTTCTGTTGTGGCAGAACTTCTGAGAGGTCGTGACATTCTGTTCTCCTTAATGTTGAGATGATTTCTGATAATATTACCGGAATCCCACAGTATGATTTATATGTCAAGCTGAGATTGCGGAGTTAAAAAGAAAGATTCTCAGTAGTCCATCTTGTAGTCAAGAGACGAAGCCGGATAATCCAGTCCTTCCACTGCAAGCTCCGGCATGTATTTGTCCTTCTGCATGAAAATTCTGGCACCTTCCGGACGGGTCTCTGCTGCTTTCATATACCATACTTTAATACCGTCTATTTCTGCCACGTCAAATTTATCCGCTTCATCATCCAGAGGCCGTCCGGCTCTTACCATAGGCTCATAGTGTTCGCCGCCGCATCCGCCGAAGGTCATTATTTCCATGGTGATGCCTTCGTATCTGTTGTATTTAATGTAGTCTGTAACTTCTTTTTCAACTGTAAGTTTTATCATTTTGTTTTCCTTCTGTTCTTTGAGTTTTCAGGATTCCAGATCCTGTCTATGGCTGCAGCTCTTGAAAAAAGATTCACTGCTTCACCGAAGAAGAATGGAGAGGCTTCAGGAAGTTCTATTCTAAGCAGAGGAATTCCTGATCTGCGCTGTTTTCTCATAGTGTCTATGACAATGGAATTGTGGAGAATTTCCAGATCATCAGCAGAGGTAATCTCTTCCGGATCAGGAAGTCCTGCTATTTTCCCAATGTTGATATAGGTTACGAAGAATTCTTTTTTCTGTGTACGGAGATTTCCCAGCTGAATCAGTTCCTTGCCGGATTCAGTAAGGCAGAGCGGTTCATTGTATATTATCCTGTCCATTCCTTCTGCACATTCCATTGCTGCGGAGCGGATCCATTCTGCCAGACCTTTCAGCCTTGGGTCGGCATAGGCCGTTATTTCCTTTGAATATCCGTCCTGTTTAAGAAGATATTTTGAACCGCTGAGGTTTTTGATGTTCAGTGTGGAGAGGGGCATCATCTGCTCTCTGCTTACACCTACACCGGAACATCCTACAGGAATGAAGGATTCCATGTCAGGCATTTCTGCCAGATCTGAGCCCTTTGCTGCTTCCATAATATTTACGCCGCAGACTGCCAGAGGAAAAAGTGCACCGCAGGACAGAACCGCCCTGTGACCGGTAAATGTGCTTTCATCCGTAAAAAGATGCCAGCCTTTTTTCCGTGCCTCAGCGGCAAGAGAACTGGCCGGATTGTTTGTAAAAACATAGATGTTTTCAGGTGAGACTGTTTCTTTGACTGCATTCAGGGCAGCACGGGCTTCCGGAGCAAGTTCTGTGTCCTCTGCAGCGCAGACGGAAAATTTTCTGCCTTTCAGCCTGTTCATGGCCTGCCTGTGATATGCAGTGCTGCATTCTGCGCCAAGGAATATTAATTCAGGTGCGGATTCCGAAAAGTTCCCGGACAGAAAATCAGTTCCGGCCTTTATACAGGTGTACATGCTTCCGGAGGCAATGACAGCAAGAAATTCATGGGAGGCCGGGACTGCGGCTGCCTCTGTCACTGCTGAAAGTTTTTCGTCTGATGGTCTGATTGGAGCCTTGATCGGTTCCATCCAGCCTACATAGTTTGTAAATCCTTCGTTTCTTTCCTGAGGATCTATGACTTCACCGTCGATCACGGTCCTGTCAGTAGGGTCATCAGACTGCTTAAACTCTGAAGGATCATAGGTTGGATGAGTCGATCCGCTTGCAACATTTTTAAATGCCTGAATGGCTGTAAGAGGTTCGTCCGGGAAAGTTCTTATACAGAGATAATCTATGTCCAGATATTCAAGATAGGATCTTCCCAGATCCAGGAATGCAGAGGGCTTCTGTTCAGGATTGAGTGCTTTCATTTCTTTTACCTTCGTTTTTTTTTAATTATATATTCAGAAAAGGCACTGTCAACTTTTTTTTAAAGTCCGGGAGAAAGAGGGTTTTTAATAAAATGCTTGAAAATAAGCTCTGTCACGGATTCTTTGTTTTATGAGTTTAAAACGACAGGAGAGTTATATGGCATTGATTATTGACGGCAAAAAAATTGCAGCGGAAATACGCAGTGAAATAAAAAAAGAAACGGAGGAACTTAAGGCATCCAGGGGCCTTGTGCCTGGCCTTGCAGTTGTGCTTGTGGGGGATGATCCTGCATCTGCCACCTATGTAAGGATGAAAAAGAAAGCCTGTGCTGAAATGGGGTTTGAATCTTTTGAGTATGTGCTCCCTGCATCTTCTTCAGAACAGGAACTCCTTTCCCTTATTGATGAGCTGAATGCCAGACCTGAGGTGAACGGAATTCTGGTTCAGCTTCCTCTTCCTTCTCATATTGATGAAAAGAAGATCCTTCTTGCAATAGATCCGGTTAAGGATGTGGACGGCTTTCATCCTGTCAACGTAGGAAAGATTGTCATAGGAGAGGAGGACGGTTTCCTTCCCTGCACACCTTACGGAATTCAGGAAATGATCGTGCGGACAGTTCCTGATCTTAAAGGGAAACATCTGGTTGTTGTCGGCAGAAGCAATATCGTTGGCAAGCCTGTTGCCAATATGATGCTTCAGAAAAGCAGCAGAGCAAACTGTACTGTTACAGTCTGTCATACAGGCACAAAGAACATGGCAGATTATACAAGACAGGCTGATATCATTGTTGCTGCAGCCGGAAGATTAAATACCATTACGGCAGATATGGTAAAGCCCGGTGCTGTGGTGATAGATGTGGGAACCAACAGAATCCAGGATCCTGATGATCCGTCAAAAAACAGACTTGCCGGTGATGTGGATTTTGAGGCAGTAAGCAGAACTGCATCTGCCATTTCTCCTGTTCCGGGAGGCGTGGGGCCCATGACTATAACAATGCTTATGAAGAATACTTTGAAAGCATGTAAAATTCAGCATTAAATGCTGAGCAGAGGATATTTTCTGCACAGCCGGCATAAAAAAGCCGCAGGTCTGAGACTGCGGCTTTTTTATGCCGGAATATTTTTCTTGACACATTTCCTCGCTGTTTTATAATACTCCGTTAAAAATCAGGAGGTGTATTATGAGAAAATTTTATGCCGTTTTTATGGCTGCTGCAGTTTCTTTAGGGCTGATTTCCTGCGGCGGAGGGGGAAAAAGTTCAGCAGATGATCCAGATATTAAATCATATAC
>JAZRYV010000328.1:0-12005 GCA_045600925.1 Spirochaetota bacterium | reverse complement strand
GATGTTGCCAACCTTGCAGGTATTATGGCAGGTGAACTTGGTCTGGATGTTCAGCTGGCAAAACGTTCCGGACTCCTTCATGATATAGGCAAGGGCAGCGTAGTGGAAGGTGAAGGTGCTCATGCTGTTGTCGGCGCAGATATGGCAAAAAAATTTGGCGAAAACGAAAAGGTTGTGAATGTCATTGCCTCCCATCACAATGATGTGGAACAGGAATCTTTTGAGGCCGTTCTGGTGCAGGTGGCAGATGCTGTTTCTGCTTCCAGGCCAGGAGCAAGGAGAGAATCCCTGGATACATATCTTAAACGTCTTGGAAATCTTGAAGCTATTGCTTCCTCTTTCAAGGGTGTTGACAAATGCTATGCAATTCAGGCAGGCCGTGAACTCCGTGTTCTGGTTGATGACAATCAGGTTTCAGATGACAAAATCCAGCCTCTTGCAAGGGATATTGCCGCCAGAATTGAATCTGAAATGAAGTATCCCGGCATAGTTCGTGTTACTGTTATCAGGGAAAGCCGCGTGGTAGACTACGCAAAATAAAAACACAGTTTTTTAATAAATGAGGTCTGTGAAAACAGACCTCATTTATTTTATGCACGTAAGAAAAATTATCTGTCACAGACCGGTTAAAATGGGAAAAGTTCTGAATATATTATGTGTCGGAGATGTGGTTGGCAGAGCAGGCCGTGATATTCTGGCTACACGTCTTACAGGCCTTATTGATTCTTTTCATCTGGATTTTGTAGTTGTGAACGGAGAAAATGCTGCAGGGGGACATTCCCTTACTCCGGATATCTTCCGGGAGTTCCGTCATCTGGATGTGGATGTGGTCACTACCGGAAACCATGTCTGGGACAATAATGATGTGCTAAAAATCATAGATGATGACAGACTTTTAAGGCCGGCCAATTATCCTCCCGGTTCTCCCGGAAAAGGTTTCTGTCATGTAAACAAAAAGGGAGTCATTATTACAGTCATAAATCTTATGGGACGGACTCTGATGAATCCTGTGGACTGTCCTTTCCGTTCTTTTGATGAGATCTGCAGACAGTGCGGCAGCTCCAATATTATAATTGTGGATTTTCATGCAGAAGCCACTTCGGAGAAAAGGGCCATGGGATGGTACATCGACGGAAGAGCTTCTGCTCTTTTCGGAACACATACACATGTTCAGACTGCGGATGAGGAGATTCTTCCAGGAGGGACAGGGTATCTTACGGATGCCGGAATGACAGGGGCCTTTGATTCCGTTATCGGAAATGAAAAGGAGCCGGCTATATCCAGATTCCTGTATCAGGGGAAGGTCAGGGCAGAGCCGGCTTCCGGAAATCCTAAGATAAACGGCGTGATTTTTTCAGTCAGTCCTTCAACTGGAAAGACTGAATCCATCCGCCGTCTTATAATATGATCAGTGAAGGATTCTTAACTTTTCATTGAGAATATCAGTCAGTTCATCTTCGTTAAAAATGTAAACACTGTTGCAGAAAGAACAGGTTATTTCAGCCCTGTGGTCTTCTTTTATAATCTGTTCCAGTTCATCTTTCTGAATGCCCATTATCACATTTTTGAGCATTTCCTTTGAACATCTGCATCTCAGCTGAACAGGTGATTCCGAAACGATTTCCATCTTTCGTCCTCCAAGAATCTGTTCTGCTGCATCGATGATGTCAGTACCTTCCAGAAGCATCCTGCCAAGAGGTTTTTCCATGTGATTTATCAGATTCACAGCAGTATCTATGGCGTCAGGCTTTGTATCAGGGAAGGTCTGGATGAGTATTCCTCCTGCTGCCTTGACTTTTTTATCCGGATCTGGCTCTACTGAAAGGATCATGGCAGAAGGGACCTGATCAGATTCAGTAAAAAACAGAGACATGTTTGATGCCACATCTCCGTATATCAGCGGGGTGACACTGGTGTAGGGCTCTTTAAGATTCAGATCTCTGATCACAGTAAGGAAGCCGGCTCCGATTGCCTTTGAAAAATTTATTCCTTTGAATTCCTGAACCAGTTCCGGTGCAGGATTTGCAATATATCCTCTTATGCTGCCCTTTGCATCTGCCTGAACCTGAATTTCTTTTACAGGACCGTCTCCTGAAAATTTTACTGTAACATTCTGGTCTGAACCGGGTTTTAGTGTGGAGCTGGTGAGAGCTGTGGCAACCAGTGTCCGGCAGAGAGCTATGGTTCCGTTTGGACTGGTTTTATGAATAGCTGCTATTTTTGCTGCAGATTCAGTTGCCTCCACAGTATAGACTCTCAGATTAAGATCTCTGCATACTGCTCTTGTTATTCTGTCCATGTTTCCTCTGTTATTGTTATTTCAGGGCATGAAACTGCTGCTGTTTTATAGGTTACATCAGCCAGCCCGAATTTATTTTTAATTTGTCTGATGTTGTCTCCCCCTGGGCCGATGTATTCTCCTGCAGAATTTTCCGGCAGCAGCAGATGAAGTTTTTTCCCGGAAAGAGAACCATCAGCCTGCAGAAGTCTTTCCATTTCATCCAGTGCTGCAGATGCCTTTACAAGGAATCCGAAGGATGTATGATACGGTCCTGCGATTATAGAGGACCGTTCCTCATCCTTCACAGGATGCAGTCCCATGCGTATTACCGGAATTCCTGCTGCCCTGAAAAGGAGATACATTTTCTTTACCCGTTTTACTGCTTCTTCAAGGGACAGTGGAGTGAAGCTTCCGTTCAGATACATCTTTTCAAGGCCTGTATTGTTCATAACAACTGTCGGATAGAGACGTACACCGTCCGGAATCAGTCCTGCTGCAGTTTCTGCTGAATACATGGATGTTTCCTCAGTATCCAGAGGCAGTCCCGGCATAAGCTGAATTACAAGTTTCAGTCCTGCATCCTTTACCATCCTGCATCCCCTTACTGCCTCTTCTGCTGTATGGTCCCTGCCTGCCGCATCCAGTATTCTGTTCACAAAGGACTGAACTCCAAGTTCGACTGTCTCAGTGCCGTATGATTTAAGCATGGCAAGACCTTCATCTGTAAGGCAGTCAGGTCTTGTGGAAAGCCGTATGCTGTGAATTTTACCGCTTTTTATATAAGGCTGAGCAGCACGCAGAAGGGCTTCCTGCAGTTCAGGGTCTACTGCTGTAAAACTTCCGCCAAAGAAAGCCAGTTCTGTCCTTGTTACAGAACTCTTTACTGTTGACAGATATTTTTCCGCTGTTTCCCGTACATCCTCAGGTGATGCTTCCTTTTCTGCTCCGCTGACAGCCCACTGGTTGCAGAAGGCACAGCTGTGGGGACAGCCAAGATGTGGAACGAATATCGGTATTGTAACCTGCTTCTTTGCCATGATTATGATTCCTTCCATGCCAGAATAAGTCTCTGCACAGCTGTGACAAGTCTTTTACAGATGTTTCGGACATCCATTAACATGTGTTTAAAAAGGCATTGACAAACAGAGGATACAGAAAGAAATATGCTGCATTAAAATTTCAGGAGGCGGCATAATGCCAACTTATGAGTATAAATGCACAAAGTGCGGATATGATTTTGAAGCTTTTCAGTCCATGCATGAAGATCCTCTGAAAACCTGTGAAAAATGCGGAGGGGAGCTTAGAAAAGTTTTCGGAAGAAGCACAGGAATCATTTTTAAAGGATCAGGTTTCTATGTAAATGATTACAAAAAGGACAAATCTCCTGCCTGCGAAGACTGTTCCTGTTCACACTGTCACGAATCCTGATTATTTCACTGCCTTAGCTGCATGTTTCTTCTTCTTTTTCTTAGATGAATGTCTGTGCATGGTCATAAGGTAGTTTTCTATGGCTATGATTCCTTTCACCGGAAGAGTTTCATCTTTCAGTTTGAATCCTGAAAGGGAATCTGTAAAATGTCTTATGGATTCAATTGATTCCGTTATTCCGGCAGGAAGGAGAAGATATTCCACATCCGATATTATGTAGTTCTGACTCTTTACCGGATATAAAAGAGTCCGTGCATTGTATATGGGAATGACAATTTTCAGTTCACTGGCTCTGAGCCCTTCAATGATGCTGTCAATTTCCCTGCTGTTCTGCTTTGTAAGATCTATTACATCGGACAGAGGAATGACAGGACTTCTTTTTTCTTTTATCAGAGCGTAGACATCTCTGGCTGCCTTGGAAAATCTGACGCTGGGACTTTTTCCCCAGGTCCTGTAAAATGATGAATCTTCTGTTTTTTCCTCTTTTACGGAATGAAGGCGGAAAAAGTTTTTAATAAAAGAAATGAACTTCCTGAGTTTTCCGAAACGGACTTTTTTCTTTTTCGTTTCAGTTCCTGAAGGAGCAGAAGCCATGGATTCCTGTCTGTGTTGACTGTACCGGCTGATGAAGTTCTTCATCTCTTCTGCTTTTGCTGCTGTCCCGAAGATCAGGGAAGGGGGAGTCTTTTCTCCAAGAGCTGCCTTTCCGGCTTCTATGCAGAATTCAACATCAGATATGAGTTTTTTCTGATCAGTGAAATTGAAATTATATTTGTCTGCTGTAAAGGATTCAAGTCTGTTTAATCTGGCCTCTGCTGTTCTGAGAAGTGAAAGGCAGTCTATGTAGAAGCATGTTCCGTCCGGAGCAGTATACCGGATTATATGGGATTCATGCATTTCTTTAGGAGACCATTTATCAAGAGTGGCTGAATCCAGATCTCTGAAAACAGAGGTTATTTCTGTTTTACGGCACGGGGAATTTTTTCTGATGTAACTGGACAGTTCCTTTGAATAGAGCTTCATGGGGTCCATATTCCTTACTGCATTCAGAAGACACTGACGCAGTGAGATAAAGTTCCGGACTTCCATATAGCTTTTTTTGTCTATGAACTGGCTCATGTTGTTTGTGAGTACATTGAGAATGTAGTCCATTTTAGGATCACGGTAGTCGGATACATTCAGGTTCATAATGCCTATTGGTTTTAATGTGTTCATGATGGATGAGGCATGGCAGGAAATGATTTTTTTCATTCCTTCCATATCAAGGGATTTTTTTACTTCATCCATATTGTCCCTGTGAAAGCAGTACTCATCTGTTATTTCGTCATTGGTCTTCCCGACAGATAAGACGTTGTATATATACAGATTTTTATTGTTTTCTTCTTTCAGGATGCTGATGAGATAGATCCAGTCTTCATTGGCTCTTGTCAGTTTTGAAAGATTGAATGTCCTTACTGTCTTAAGAAAACTGAGAAAGTTCTGACGGGTTTTCCTGTTTCTTTCTTCAACAAGGCTGTAGAAAATCTGATTGTCCATGTCCAGAGTCAGTTCAGCTTTCTCATCGATGGTCATCTTTTTTGTTTCCGGACGTACAGAAAAAGAATAGGATTTTATCTTTCTGAGATGGTCTGAGTGTTCCTCAAAGACAGAGTCAATAATATGGGCTATTTTTTTGTTTCTCAGTTCTGTAAATGGAATTTTAAGGGTTTTTGATTCCTTAAGTTCCTTTAATGTCGGAAGATTTCCGTCTCCTGTCTGAAGATAAATCTTCTGTCTCCATGTTATTTCGTTCAGGACATCACGGATGTATGGTTCTTTTTCCAGATGAGGTGCAAGGAAAGGATAGATGTTTTTCTGTTCTGATGTTGTATTTGAATTGTTTATCATATAAAATACAGGAAAAGACAGAGGAAGAATGTCAAGATAAAATAAAAAAAACAGACAGAGCTAAACTCTGTCTGTCATGTCCGGTTTTATGCTGCAAAGCAGTCCACTGATTTTATTCTGGAAAGAGGAATTCTGGTTTCCCTGTTTCCTCTTTCCATACTGACTATTACATCATCTATCAGTTCCCTGTTCTTTGATAATTCTATTTCTGTTCCGTCATCCATCACCAGAACTATATCCAGTCCTTTTATTTCCAGATATCTTTTCAGGGCTGTTTTGAAATCTCTCTGACCTGTTTTTGAAGTTTTCATATGGCTTCACCTGCCTTGTGATTATGTCTCATTATATTTTCGGCAGTATGGTCAAAAGGGTTAGCCTTTTATTTACTTAAGAAGAAAAAAAATTCTTTTAACTATATTCTTTAAATTTATTATGTCATATTGCCGAAAAGAAGAAAGGAATATTATTGTCAGAAGAGCAGAACATGAAAAAAATCATATTTTACATTGATAATAAAGTCACCAGAATGATGGAAAAAAAGCAGATGGAGGACGGAACAGAAAAGGTTGTCCTTACATCAGTCTATAATTTTGTTTCAGCAGGTGAAAAGCTTGCCACTGTTATAAATGTTGCCGGTGATGACGAAATACCTCCTCTGGTGGATAAGAAATACAGATTCTACAGGGTTGAAGATTATTCTGCAGTAAAAACAGGAGAAGGTGTTTATTATGATGAAAACTCCAGAACTTTCAGTTCAGAATGCTACGGTTTTGCAGCTTTAAAAAACGGTCTTCTCATGGTTCTGCCTCCGGTTACGGTTTCTTCTGACAAAGTATCAGCGTTTATTGATGTTTTTCCTACCAAAACAGGAAAACTTCCTGAAATCGAGGATATTAAATCCATCATTATTCATAAAAAGATACAGGCATCTGTTCCGGATGCTGAAATTAATGCTGAACTGCAGAAAATCTATGAATCAGGGAAAAGGAAACTTTCAAGAATTCTCATAGCAAAGGGCAGCAGACCTGTCCGTGGAAATATGGAATACTATACTCCTCTCATGGATTTTCAGAAAAAGGCAGGGGAGATCAAGGAAGACGGAAGCATTGATTTTAAGGAAATAGGTTCTGTACTGAAAATCAAGACCGGTCAGGAAATCCTTCAGAGGATTGCTGCAGTAAAGGCTGTTTCCGGCATGGATATTTACGGTAATGTTATTCCGGCAGTAACTGAAAGAATTGCTGGTTACAAACCAGGAACAAATCTGACTGCTTCTGAATATGACTCTGATAAAATGGTGGCCCAGATAGACGGGACTCTCAAGCTGTACGGCAGGACAGTTCATGTTCTGCCTGAGGTTGTCATTAATGGAAATCTGGACTATAAGACAGGAAATATTGATTTCGACGGCTCTGTTATTATTATGGGATCAGTCCTTCCTGGATTTAAAATCAAAGCATCCGGTGATGTGACTGTTCAGGACAGCATTGAAAACGGCATTGTTGAAGCTGCCGGTAATGTAAGTGTTGGCGGAGGTATAGTGTTTATTCCTTCTGCACAGGAGGAGGGAAGCGCCACCGCTGCAAAGGTTACTGCCGGCGGAGATGTGAAGGCCAGGTATGTCCAGAACGGACAGATTGAGGCTGCAGGAAATATTACTGTTGAGGATTCCATTATAAATTCAAATGTCTTTTCCAACAGTGACATCAATGTAGCAGCAAAGAACGGGAAAATCATCGGAGGTTCTGCAACTGCCCTGTATTCCATTACAGCCAAGGTGGCCGGTGCTGCATCCAATCCTGTTACCACTCTGACTGTTGGAAGAAATCTTTTTATAGAAAGGGAACTGTCTGTGGTCCGGAAGGAAATGGCCGTTAAAAAGGCAGAACTTGATGAGATTTATCTTCAGATGAGAATGAATTTTGGTGATCAGGTTCTGAAAGATCCACGAAAGTACATTGAAGGTCTTCCTTCTGTTAAGAAAAAACTCTGTCTTGAACTTCTTAAAAAACTTGGTGCTAAAAATACGGAGATGAAGGCTCTTAAGGAAAAAGGGGATGAAATTTCCGCAAAACTTGTTCTTGAAAGGGAACCTGTTATTATCGCAAAAGGAAAGATGTACCCCGGAGTTATTCTTAATATAAAGAAGAATGTCCGTAAAATTGACAGTGAATTCAGCAATGTACAGTTTTATGAAGATCCGGAAGCAAAAGAGATAAAGTTTGTTTCAGCACTTTAACGCATTTTTTTTAGAACATATTTCTTTTTTTCTGTTTCCTTTGGAAACAGCCTGAATGTCCGGACTTATGAAGATCCGGAAGCAAAGAGATAAAGTTTTTTCCTTTACTTTGGTTACATACAATACTTTCTGTGGATTCCATACTTGGAATATCACAGAAAGTATCTCTGCATAACTGCTGTGCTTTTCCGGTAAAAACAGGAAGCAGATCTCTGTTTTATGCTTGAATAAACAGCCTTCCTGCTGTCCTGTGGACCAATGCTTGGTAAAATCAGAAAAACTTCAGGGAAATTTATCGGAGCCTCTGTTAATTCGGAGATATTCAGATATATTTCCCATATTATACTTTCGGTTCTCCTGGGGCTTCTTGCCGGTGCAGGAGGCATACTGTTTCATTCCCTTCTGGAATTCATGAGATTTATTTTCGGAGCCAGCGGAGAAGGTGTTCCTGGTATATGGATAATCGGTGTGCCTGTTGCCGGGGCTCTGGTGTCATCAGCCATGACCTGGGCGGCTCCTTCAATATCGAGGCAGAGAGGTGTTGTCTCTGTTATAAAAAGTGTCATCCTTAAAAACGGTTATATCCCCATAAAGGAAACGGTCTTTCATTTATTTGCACCTATTGTTTCAATCGGGACAGGAATTCCTCTCGGTCCTGAAGGCCCGTCAGCTAAAATAGGAAGCGGCATCGGTTCCTTCATGTCACAGCTTCTGAAGCTTGGAAAAAACGACATGGTCATGTACACAGTTGCAGGAGCCGGTGCGGCTATATCTGCAGTGTTCAATGCTCCTATTGCAGGTGTGTTCTTCGGCATAGAAGTCATCCTGATGAACGACATGCGCAACCGGGCCATGAGTGCACTGATTATCTCTTCTGTTGTGGCTGATATCCTTTCCAGATTTGTTTTAGGCAGTACCAGAGTCATCACAATTCCCCATTATTCCACAGGGGATCTTTCCTGGTATCCGTTTTTCATAGGACTTGCAGTATGCTGCGGTCTTGCTGCCATGCTGTACTTTGTGCTGTCCGATTCCATAGGAACCCTGCTTGACGAAAGGCTTAAAATACGAAATCCATTTCTTAAACTGCTGCCTGCATCCCTGATTTTCGGCCTGGTGCTGGTTAAATTCCCTCAGCTGTTCGGTACAGGCTACAATACTATAAATAATGTTCTTGCTCATGTTACATCCTTTTCCGATGCTGTCTGGCTCCTGGGACTGAAGATTTTTTTCATTGCCCTGCTGGCACGCTGTGGAGCCTACGGCGGGACCTTCGCTCCATCTCTTGGCATAGGTGCACTTGCCGGTTTTGCATTTGCGGAATCAATGAACATGCTGTTCAATGTATCCTTGGATTCATCAGCCTTTGCTCTTGTGGGCATGGGAGGAGTTCTTGCTGCAGTTAATTCCATTCCCATGACATCAATTCTTCTTGTCTTTGAAATGACCAATGACTACAGATTTATTCTGCCGCTCATGCTGGTTTCAGTAATTTCCTACCTGGTGGTAATCTACTGCCGGAAGGGAACTGTCTATACCATTGCACTTCTTAAAGACAATATAGATGTGACCAGGAAAGGAGAAATGGACATCCTTCGTAAGATTCATGTAAAAAGCATTCTGAGGACGGATATGGATGTTGTGGATTACAGAACTCCTTTCCGTCAGCTCATGTCTGTTATTGTAAATTCAAAATACGGTGATGTTGTGGTGACAGATGATGCCGGCAGTCTGGCAGGAATCATTACTCTCCGTGATGTGAGGCAGGCTCTGATTGACAATGATCTGGTTGATCTTCTGATTGCACAGGACCTTATGATTGAAGTTTCTCCGGTTGCAGAAAATGATCCTCTGTCTGCAGCCATCCGAAAAATGGACCGGGATGATATAGAAAATATTCCGGTGACGGATGAATCAGGCCGTTTTACAGGTATTATTACCCATAATGATATTATTCATTCCTATGAAAAACTTATCGGGAATATGGACAATACAGAGTCTCTGACCGGAAATTTTTATTATCCGAAACAGAAATGATTTTTTATAATAAAAATATTGACATTCTGCGGTAAGTGACTTTTATGTAACCACTGCTGATGCAGCGGGGCGTAGCGCAGTCCGGTAGCGTACTTGAATGGGGTTCAAGTGGTCGCTGGTTCGAATCCAGTCGCCCCGAAAAAAATCCCGGTCTTTGGACCGGGATTTTTTTTGTCATATTTCCTTCAGACTCAAATCCAGCTTAATTCCTCAATGCCTTTTCTATAAAGGCATGGCAAATTTTCAGATTTTAATTTAGGTAACACTGTCAGACAGTTATGCACAGTATGTCAGTGAAATGATGTTCATGGTCAAACTGAAAATTGCGAACTAAATTTTACACTAGCCAGATATGGAATTATTAAATTTAAGAAAATCAGTTTTGGTCTAGTGGTTTTGTGTAAAAAAGTTGTCACACTATTCTATTCCCCAAAATCAGAATTATTTCTGTTTTGGGGAACAGAATTATCTTCAGGAATCCTGCAGCCAGTCTGTAATGTCTGCTACAGTGATTCCTTCAATGTCGTACTTCGGATAACCGGTTCTTGTTATTATCATTTTGGGATAGGAGTCCTTTATTTTCTGCAGCGGTTCCAGCTCCCGTTTTCTTGTCTGTTCGTCTTCTATGCTGTTTGCTGCCTGAATATATATTTTTTCGTTTCCCCTCAGTGCAACAAAATCTATTTCTTTTTTATACAGAATTCCGGCATAGACCTCATAGCCTCTCCGCAGAAGTTCTATGGCAACTATATTCTCCATTACTCTTCCGTAGTCAGGATTCTTTGTCCCCAGCTTTGCAGATTTAAATGAATGGTCGCTTAAATAATATTTGTCAGAACTGGTCAGATATTTTTTCCCCTGGATGTCATATCTTCTGACTTTATAGAAGGCAAAGGCACTGCAGAGGAAGCTGATATATTTTTCTACTGTTTTATGATCAGCCCTGTTCCCGCTGCTGTTTAGCAGGTCAGCAAGACTTCGTGATGTTGTAAGATTTGAAATATTGTCTGACATAAAGTCTGTCAGTCTTGTAAGAAGCGATTCATTTCTGATTCTGTATTTCTGTTTAATGTCTCTTAAAATCAAAGTGTCAAATACATCTCTGATGTATTTATGTTTGTCTTTTTCTGTTTTATAAACGTATGAACCTGGCATGCCTCCTTCTGACAGATATTTAATATATGCCTCCTGCATACTGGTAAACCCGTAATAAGTTATGAATTCTTTGAAAGAAAATGGATATACTTCAATTTCAAAAGTTCGTCCTGTAAACAGTGTGGCAAGATCGCTGCTTAACAGAAATGCATTGGATCCTGTTATATAAATATCATATTTTTCAGAAACATGCAGACTGTTTACTGCTTTTTCAAAACCTTCACATAACTGAACTTCATCAATAAACAGATAGTTGTTTTTCCCCTCTTTGTATCTTTCTTTTACATAATTCAGAAGCTGATGGTATTCCAGCAGACCTTCATAGACATCGTCATTATAATTAATGTAAATGATGTTTGCATCCGGTTCACTTTCCAGGATTTTTTTTATAAAGGATTCCAGCAGTTTGGATTTTCCGCTTCGTCTGATTCCGGTAATAACTTTTATGTCAGGTGTTCCCTGTACATCCGCCAGCTGTTTAAGGTATTCGGTTCTTTCTATAAGTTTCATATAATTCTGCCTCTGATTTACAGTAATTTTTCTATTCCCCAAAATCAAGATTTTTTCGTTTTTGGGGAATAGAATTTTCGGTTTTTATTCCTGCAGCCGGTCCAGGAAAAACATCAGTCTTTAACAGGCAGTGAACAGTATGCCTGCACAGCTGATTTCGGCTGCTGAGTGTCATCAGACAGATGAAAAATTAAAAAAAATGCTTGTCCTGTTTCCTTTCTGCTGAAAAATATCAAAGACAGACAGTCTGTTTCAGAGGGATCTTAATGTCCGGTTATGACCGGAACTGTCTCCGTGACAGCCTGCCGGAGGCATTATGGATTTGGATTATTTTCTTAAAAAGGATCAGGTTGTAAAACTTTCTGCAGATACAAAGCAGGGCATGATCCGTGAGCTTACTCAGAAACTTCAGGAACTGGGGCTGATTGAAAATCAGGTCCGCTACTATACTCAGCTGATTCACAGGGA
>JAZRYV010000327.1:0-4879 GCA_045600925.1 Spirochaetota bacterium | reverse complement strand
AGCTGTACTATCCTTAATTTTTCTGTTGTAAGTTCCATATTCAGTCCGGCTTTAATGTATTTTAGTAAAATAACAGCCCTTTTGTATTCCTTCTGTTATTTTCCGGAGACAGAGACATCAGATGTATGATGTTTTGCCTGTTTTACAAGATCTTCAATTTCTGAATCCGAAAGAATCCATTTTCTGAAAGGATCCACAAGATGTGCCGTAGCAGTATTTGTAATCTCTGCTATTCTGTCCTTTCCGATTACATTGAGATAATTTTCAACGGAAGTACACGGATCAATATATTTTTTTCTGTATTCCATGAAGCCTTCATCTGATCCCATGCAGCTGTTCATATAGTACATATGATCAGAATCCACATCATAAACACCTGTAGAACAGTGAGGCCATGCTCCCAGAGGACAGTACACAACAGCATCCACCAGAAAATCCGGAATTCTTACCATATTAGGAAACTGGCGCATGCAGTCAGTATCAACGATGTAATCTGCCTGAAGAACAACCTTTTTAGATGCCCTGGCAAGTTCATATCTGCACCATTCAGTCCCAAGCATAATGGCGTTTCCTTCTTTGTCTGCCATGGTAACATGAATTGCAGACATATCCGGTTTGAGAGGAGAAACAACATAAGCACTTTTTCCTGTAAAAGGATCTGTTACTTCCGGAATCTTTGTTTTACATGGATATTCATCAGGCTTGAAAGCACTGAAATTTCCGATATCGGTACCGAAACCGGAAACCGTGGGACAGAAAGGCCAGTTCATGGCACCGGCAAGAAGTCTCAGTCCGAAGGTAAGGTTGCTGTAATCCTCAATGGGGAATCTGCCCTCTTCAACAGCTCTTTTTACTCCTTTTGCGAATCCGAATACTGCCAGTCCGGAAAAACTTGTCTCAAGCTTATCTATAGCTCCTGCAGCACAGAAAAGATTTAGGAACTGTGAACAGCAGTGATCCAGCAGATGAATATGTTTTCTACCCTGGCGGACCATTTCCCTTCCGAAAGCAAGGGAATCAGCGCCTATGCAGATGCCTGCTCCGTGGGAAAAAAGCATTCCGTCATATGTATACTCTGAAACAGCATCAGTCAAAGAAATAAGTTTGTTTGCCAAAATATCCTCCTTTCTTTTTTTTATTTTCACGTCTGTTCCTTTACAGTCAAGTATATTTTCCCGGTATGTTTCAGACATATTCCCTCAAAACAGACAGTCCGGAACTTTCATAAAAATTTTTCTGTTTTTTTAATAAAATCTTTGACTTATATGCTTTTTATTTAAAATTTTTCGTTCATCGGAGGATACAATGAATACCGGAATAATCGGAGCCGGGGCCATGGGCTCCCTCTTTGCATACTACCTGCAGAAGGCCGGTTTTGATGCCGTGCTCTATGAAAAATCAAAGGAAATTTCCGCAGCCGTGCAGAACGGACTGGAAGTTGATATAAACGGAAAAAAAGAAATCATTCATGTGCCAGTTTCATCATCGGCTTCCATACTTAAGGATTCGGAATATGTTTTTGTATTTGTAAAAAGCTATGCCACTGCTGTTGCCATGAAGGACATACGGAATCATGTAAGGAAAGACGCTGTTCTCATCAGCCTGCAGAACGGCATTGGGAATGAGGAAACCATACGCGACATGCTCCCTGAAAATCTTCTTCTTTACGGAACAATAACAGCCGGAGCAACCAAGACAGGGCCGGGCTCTGTGAAATTTGGCGGGGCAGGAAATATTCTCATTGGCGGAGGTACGGATGAACAGCTGAACAGTGCCATTGCCGTTCTGAAAAAAGCAGGCTTCTCTGCAGACAGAACAGCAAAACCCTATGAAGCAGTCTGGCGTAAGGCAGTCATAAATGCTGCCATAAATCCACTTGGCGCCCTTCTGAAAGTCCCAAACGGACAGCTGATAAAAAACGAACAGACTCTTCTGCTCATGAGGCTGATTATTTCCGAGGCAGTGGACGCAGCCGCAGCCTCCGGTCTTTCCCTGGACAAGGATGAGATGGAAAAAGAAGTGACTGAGATCTGTGAAAAAACAGGCATAAACGAATGTTCAATGCTTCAGGATGTGAAAGCCGGCCGCAGAACAGAAATAGAAAGCATAACAGGTGAAATTATTTCCTGTGCCGGGAAAAACGGTCTCCCTTCCGGGGCAAACAGGAGCGTTTATCTGCTCATAAAGGCTCTGGAAAGCACCTATCTTGCAGAAGGATGATGATTATCCGCAGAGCCGAGGAACAGGACATTGATCAGGTGTTCCTTATTGAACAGCAGGGAGACGGCGACTGGAAAAGGGATTTTTTTCTGAATGAACTTTCAAATTCTTTCTCTGTTTTCCTTGTTGCGGAGAAAGAAGGACGCATTGCTGGTTTTGCAGTAATCTGGAATGTTGCAGATGAGATTCAGCTCAACGACATTGCAGTGAGTCCTGACTTCAGAAGGACCGGTGTTGGTACAGAGCTTATTCAGCACATCATAAGTATGCCGTTTAAAATAAAGCCTGCAAAAATTTTTCTGGAAGTTCGGGAAAAAAATCTCCGGGCTGTTCAGTTCTATAAAAGCCTGTCCTTTTATGAAACCGGAAGAAGGAAAAACTATTACGGGGATGACAATGCCATCCTTATGGAAAAGATACTTTAATGAAATTCAACACTGCAAAATTTATTAAAAGTGCAAAGGTTCCGAAAGATTTCCCGGACTCTTCCATGCCGGAATTTGCCTTTTTCGGAAGATCCAACACAGGGAAATCTTCTCTGCTGAATATGATTACAGGAAGAAAGGATCTGGTAAAGACAGGTTCCAGACCGGGAATGACTCAGCTCATTAACTTTTTCACAGTGGATGATCAGGTATCCTTTGCAGATCTGCCTGGTTTCGGCTTTGCAAAGGTTCCGGCAGAGATCCGGAAAGGCTTTATGCCAATGATCAGGGAATATGCATCGGCCAGGAAAAATCTTAAACTGGCCTTTCTGCTTGTGGACATCAGAAGAATTCCCGGAGATATGGAACTGGAACTGCTGGAATATCTTACAGGCATGGGAATTCCTGTGGCAGTGATTCTTACCAAGTGCGACAAAGTTTCAGGCAATGAAAGAGTTAAGAATCTGAAAAATATTTCTGAGGCCCTGGAACTGGATCAGGATGCATTTTTCCTTTCTTCCTCCCTGAAAGGCACAGGTAAAAAAGAGCTGAGGCAGCTGATTCATGAAACAGCTTTCGGAAGAGATTCCTCCAGAGTCTGAGATCGGCAGAGAGATAACGGAGCTTCTTATGGATGTGCAGGGCCGTATTGAAATACGGCTCTGACTGTGCTTATAATATCCAGCAGAATAACTTACAGCAATGAGATTAATTAATCAGAGATTCCCTAAATCTGTGTCATAAGATACATTATACGACTTGCCTTGTCTTTAGGCATCAGCGTGATCAGATAAGATGTCATACTTGATGTTCCGGCCGCTGCTGAATCTGCATCCATCTGCCTGAGCACATCTATAATCAGAGGTTCCTCCCAGTTAACCATGATTTTGACTGATTCTTCAGGAGGCATGGCTGCAATTTTTTCCGCCAGAACCTTTACATTCCTTTCGTAGCCTGCATATTCGGTTTTGGAGTCTTCAAATTTTTTCTTTTCCATTTCAAGGCCCCTGAGTTTCTCCTCCAGCTGATCTTCTCTTGCCTTAAGATCAGTTTCACGTTCATTGAGGACTGCTTCTTTTTTGTCCAGATTTTCCTCTCTTTCCTCAATGCTCTGTTTTTCCTTTTCAAAGGCTTCCCTTTCCAGCAGAGAAGGTTCATCACCCTGAGCTTCAGTTACTGCCGGAGCCTCACCTCTGAAACTGCGGATTTTTTCACCCACACTGAGAAGCCCCAGATAATCCAGCCAGAAAACTCCGAAGCATATTAAAACAACAATAAGGATTAAAAGATACAGAATCCTTGATTTATCAGATACATGTCTCATGGCTGCCGTTCTCCGGTCTGCTTAAGAATTTTTGAAACGTAGTTTCTGGTTTCCTCATAGTCTGGAATTCCTCCGGCCCTGTCCACTGCGGCAGTTCCAGCATTATATGCTGCCAGTGCTTTTTCATAATTTCCCTGATACCGGCCCAGAAGCTGTTTCAGCAGTTCTGTGCCTCCGCGGATATTGTCTTCCGCAGAAAAAGGATCTCTGACACCAAGAGCACTGACTGTAGAAGGCATAAGCTGCATAAGTCCCATAGCTCCTTTCGGTGAAACTGCTGTTTCATCATAGCCTGATTCCGCATCTATCACTGCCCGTACCAGAGACGGAGACAGATGATTTCTGGAAGCATAGTAATCTGCAATACTGTTAATCCTGTCCCTTTCGGAAATCTCCACGTCTGCAGACTCCTTCCCGCGGACTGCTTTTTGCAGTTCATCACTGAAGCTGTTTTCAGCAGAGGTATTCTGCGGCACAGTATTCTTTTTCAGACCGAAGCGTTTCCTGATTTCATCGATTCTGTCCAGTACTCCATAAAAATCATCCACCATATTTTTTTCCCCTGTTGAAAAGCTTCTGATTTATATCATCGCTTTCTATTCTCTGTTTTCTGTTCACTTCGTGCCTGTATTCTTCCAGCTTCCGTTCCTTAAGCTTTTCCACAAGTTTCTTTTCCATGGAAGCCTGAAGAAGGCGTTTCCGGATTTTTTCGGCTTCAGGTTCAAGCTGCTGTATTTTCTGCTCAGCAGCCTCAATAGCCCGGAGGGCCTGCATCTGATATGTTCCGAACTGCATGGCACCTGCAGGATCCGGACTGCCGTCTTTCCATTTCTGCCTGATTTTTTTCCCCTGTTCCAGGATTTTTGTCCGCAGTTCCTCCTGCCTCATTCTTTCAGCATTCTGCTGTGAC
>JAZRYV010000326.1:0-7709 GCA_045600925.1 Spirochaetota bacterium | reverse complement strand
GACTTTTTCAATCTGGTCAATCAGGTCCAGAGGGGGAAGGGCCGGACGGTCCAGCTTGTTTATGAATGTATATATAGGAATGTTTCTTTTTCGGCAGATCTCAAAGAGCTTGACTGTCTGACTTTCGATTCCTTTCCCTGCATCGATTACCATGATTACAGCATCAACAGCCATGAGAACACGGTATGTATCCTCGGAAAAATCTTTATGACCGGGGGTGTCCAGAAGGTTCAGTTTATAGCCTTTGTATTCAAACTGGAGAACAGTGGATGATATGGATATGCCTCTTTTCTTTTCCAGTTCCATCCAGTCAGAGGATGTCTCTTTCTGTTTTTTCTTGGCAGTAACAGAGCCTGCCAGTTCAATTGCTCCTCCGTAAAGAAGCAGTTTCTCTGTAAGAGTGGTTTTCCCTGCGTCAGGGTGGGAGATGATGGCAAAAGTCCGTCTTGCCTGTATCTCCTGGCGGAGTTGTTCGTTATTTATCTGCATGAGGCTTAAAAGCTTTTTCTAATCTGTATGTCAAGGACAATGTAATTAGTATTTGACAAAAAAAAGTCCATAAAATATTTGTGTTCAACAAATATGCTGTTATGAGTCTTTTTAGCTGGAAAGAAAAGGCATTTGCCAAAGTCAACCTTCATCTTGAAGTCCTGAACAGGAGAAAAGACGGTTTTCACAATATTTTTTCTTTAATGACGCAGGTTGGTCTGGCAGATGAGGTTGTTCTTGAGGAAGCTGTATTTGACTCTTCTGGTCTGTCTCCATGCTCTGTCAGGATTGCCAACACCGGAGGAGACAGAAAGGATACAGCAGAATCCATTCCTGTAGAAGATAATCTCATAACAAGGGCTGTCAGGGCATTCTGTGCAGAAGCAGGAATTTCCGGAAGTTTTTATTTTTCTCTCGTAAAGAATATTCCGGCAGGTGCCGGACTGGGGGGAGGAAGTTCCGACGCTGCTGCTGCAATACGGCTTTTATCCAGACAGTATCCGATGGCTGAGGACCGGATTCTTAAAATCGGAGCAGCTGCAGGATCAGATGTTCCTTTCCTTATAAAAGGCGGAAGTGCTTTCTGTTCAGGAAGAGGAGAAATTCTGGAACCGCTGAATGGACGTCCTGACTGTACGGTTGTTCTTGTGAATAACGGGATTCACGTGAATACAGGGCAGGCCTACAGGATGCTTGGCAGGACAGAAGATTTTTCAGGTACTGCAGACCGGCAGGCAGTCAGGGACGGAGCACTTTCCTTTTTTTCCGGGAAGGGGATCAGCAGTATCAGTTCCGTTTTTATTAATGACTTCGAGGGACCTGTTTTTAAGGAGTACAGTGTCCTTGCAGATATAAAAAGCAGGCTTATGGATCTGGGAGCTGAGTTTGCAGTTATGAGCGGATCCGGATCTACAATTGCAGGGCTCTTTTCCGGCGAAAAAAAAGCAGAAGCCGCTGTAAAATGCCTGAAATCTCAGACTGAGACTGTTATTCTGACTGTTCCTGTCTGAGAGATAATAGGGGCGTCGCCAAGCGGTAAGGCACCGGGTTTTGGTCTCGGTATTCGCAGGTTCGAATCCTGCCGTTCCTGAATAAAAGGAGATATATTACGAAGGAAACAGCAGCAGTAGTTCTTGCAGGAGGACAGGGCAAAAGGATGAATTCAGATCTGCCTAAGGTCCTTCATAAAGTCTGTGGAAAGCCTATGATTCTTTATGTGCTGGACAGTCTTAAAAAGGCAGGTGTTTCCAGGATAGTTGTGGTTGTGGGATACAAAGGAGAACAGGTCCTGGAAGTTCTCCCGTCTGATGTCCTTCATGTCTGGCAGTACGAACAGCTGGGAACCGGACATGCAGTTATGCAGGCAGAGGGAGTCCTGGCCGGTTTTGACGGGAACGTGGCTGTTGCCTGCGGTGATGTGCCCCTCATCAGACATGAAACCTTCAGCAGACTGATTTCTGCTGCAGAAGAAGAAGGAACGGGTGCTTCCGTTCTTACAATGAAGACTGATGATCCTTTCGGCTATGGAAGAATCATTAAGGATAAAGATGGAAATTTCATCCGCATTGTGGAAGAAAAGGATGCAGATGAGACGCAGAAACTTGTCAGGGAAGTAAATACCGGTACATATGTCTTTGACCGGAAAATGCTCTTTGACGGACTTAAAGGGCTGGATACAAATAATTCCCAGAAGGAATACTATCTGACTGATGCACTGGCCAGAATAACTGAATCCGGCAGAAAAGTAAAGACTCTTGTCCTGGATGATCCTGTTGAAGGAAGCGGGATCAACCGTCAGGAAGAGCTGGAAAAACTTGAAAGATATCTGAAATCAGGATTAAAATAATGTCCAACAGTATGATGAAAATCTTTTCAGGATCATCAAATCCTGAACTGGCAGATGAAATAGCCAGAGTTGCCGGAGTCAAGCTGGCAGATATTGAACTGAAACGTTTTAAGGACGGGGAAATATCTGTAAAACTTAAAGAAAATGTCCGAGGTCAGGATGTTTTTATTGTTCAGTCCACATGTGCTCCAACTAATGATAATCTTATGGAGTTGCTTCTGATCATAGACGCAGCAATGAGAGCATCAGCATCAAGAATAACAGCAGTTATTCCGTATTTCGGTTATGCACGTCAGGACAGAAAAGTTGAACCAAGAGTTCCTATTTCTGCCAAGGTTGTATCCAATCTTATCCAGGTTACAGGTGCAGGAAGAGTTCTTACAATGGATCTTCATGCAGATCAGATTCAGGGTTTTTTCGATATTCCTGTGGATAACCTGTTTGCATCTCCTATTCTTATAGACTATATCCGTTCACTGAATATCAGTGACTGTGTTATGGTTTCTCCGGATGCAGGCGGGGTGGAAAGAGCCCGTTCTATTGCAAAGCATATTCATGCCGGACTGGCAATTGTTGATAAACGCAGACCGGAGGCCAATGTGGCTGAGGTTATGCATATAATCGGAGATGTAAGCGGCAAAAACTGTGTTCTTGTTGATGACATGGTTGATACAGCCGGATCCATTTCCAAAGCAGCAGCCGCTCTGAAGAAGAACGGAGCAAAGGATGTTTACTGTCTTTTCTCACATCCCGTTCTTTCGGACAAGGCAAAGGAAAATCTTGAATCCGTAGGTTTCAGGAAAATTATATGTACGAACAGTATTCCTATAAAAGAGGAAAAGAAGCCGGCAAAGCTGGAAGTTCTTTCTGTTGCTCCTCTTTTTGGTGAAGCTATAAGAAGAATACACAACGGAGAATCAGTCAGTTCCCTGTTTGTGCCATTACATGACTGAAAATAAGCCCAGAGAGGACAGAGGTTTAAAAGATGGAAGCAAAAACACTTCAAGCTGAATTACGCAGCGATTTTGGAAAAAATGAGACCAACAGACTGAGAGCTGCAGGATATGTTCCTGCTGTTGTTTACTCCCACGGAGAAACACATACAGTTAAAATTTCAGATAAGGCTCTCTTTGATCTTTTCAAAGGACAGATTTCTGAAAGCATTATTTTTGATCTGAAAATAGACGGTCTTAACGAAGATCTTATGGCATATGTAAAGGATTTCCAGAAGGATCCTGTTACAGGAAAGATTCTTCACATGGACCTTTTCAAGGTTACAAAGGGTGAGAAAATCAGAACAAAGGTTCCTCTGGAATACACAGGAACTGCTGCCGGAGCAAAGGACGGCGGTCTTACAGAAATCTACCTTCATGAAATTGAAATTGAATGTTTCCCTAAAGATCTTCCTGAAAAGATTGATGTTGATATTTCAGCCCTGGGTCTTGATATGAACATTCATGCAAAGGATGTTGTTCTTCCGGAAACAGTCAGACTTGCAGGTACTCCTGAACAGGTTATTGTTGCTGTTCACAGTCCAAGAGCAGCAAAAGAAGATTCTGCAGCTGCCACTGAATCTGAAGCAGAAGCTAAAGCAGACGCAAAACCGGCTGCAAAGTAACTTTTTTAGACTGACATGTACATATGGAAGAGAGTCTCTCTTCCATATGTAATATTCATAATTAAAGCAAGGAGTTTTTCTTGAAACTAATTGTCGGTTTTGGAAATCCTGGTGATCGTTATGCGAACAACAGGCAGAATATCGGGTTTAAAGTTATAGATATAATTGCAAACGACGAGAATATCGATGTCAGGATCAAGAAGAAAAAATCCCTCATAGGCCGCGGCAAATTTGACGGTCAGGATGTTGTTCTCCTTAAGCCGCAGACCTTTGTTAATCTTATCGGAGAATCTGTTCTGTACATTGCCTCTTTCCTGAGGGTTAATGTTAAGGATGTAATCTGTGTTGTGGAGGATCCTTCACTTGAACTGGGAGAGATCCGTGTAGACTATGTCCTTTCCAAACTTAACCACGAAGGCATAAAGTCCATGGAAGAAGTTCTGAAGTCTGACCGTTTCGCAAAGGTCAGAGTAGGTGTGTCAGACAAGGCCTGCCCCTTTGAAAATAAGGATGAGTTCCTTCTTCAGGATTTTACAGAAGAGGAAAATCTTATTCTTATTGATGTCCTGAGCAAGACAGAAGAAGCAGTAAGAATGCTGATGAATCATTCCATTGAGGAAGTACAGGACAAGTATAACCCGGAAGGTGCAGTCAAGATAAAAAAGAGGACTGTTACTGTAAGAAAGATTATTATCGATAACCGGAAGAACAAGCATCATCAGTAGCCTGTCAGGCATAAATCATAACAGTACAAAGAGGTCTGATTATTTCTTCTCTCCGGTCATCAGATACTGAAGCCGGTATTTTCTTGTTCTGAGTATGTAATAACGGGTCTCTGTAAAAACACTGCATTCTGTAAAATAATCATCATCAGTATTTTTTAAATCTTTTATCCACATGTTCACATTTCCGGGTCCTGCATTATATGCAGCCACTGTGTAAACAAAATTGTTTTTGTAGTACCTGCTGAGCCAGCCAAGATAGGCTGATCCAAGAGCTATGGAATCTTCCGGTTTTTTCAGGTCGAATTCTGTCATGTGAAGATTTTTTGCCGTCTCAGCTGCTGTTCCTGGCATGAGCTGCATAAGGCCGGCTGCTCCCACAGGAGAGACAGCCCGGTGGCTGAACAGAGATTCTGCCTTGATAAGGGAATAGACAGAAGCCTCATCTGTTCCTGAACGGGCTGCATTTTCTGCAACTGTTTTATGGAAAGGTCTGGGCAGAACTGCAGAGGCAAGAGTATCAGGCATAAGGAAAAGATTTTCTTTCAGTCCCTGTTTTTTTAGAAGTTCCTGGCCATATCTGACGGAATAGAACGGAATTCCGTACTCAAGGGCAAGGGAAGTCATTGCTGCATCCATTTCAGGATCAGTTTCCGGAACAGTTTCAAGAACCCGTTCTATGCCTTCTGTATATCCTGTGCTGAAGTATTTTTTCAGTAAAGCCAGCTGTCTGTTCCGGAATCTGCCTGAAGATGCTTCTTCCATAAGGAAGGCTGTCTGCTTAAACGAAGCAGTAATACTTTCCGGCAGGTCACGGAGCCTGCGATTCTTTTCAGACGGATCCTTTTCTGATACGCAGAGCAGTGCATGACAGAAAAGAGCCCTGCCGGTTTCGTGTTTTTCAAGAGCAGATGCAAATTCTCCGGCGAGGATCCTGGAGGCGGTATTCTGTGCTGTGTTTTCCAGAAGAATATATGTGTACGGAGAATCAGGATTCATGGTGATCAGTGATACCGCAAAAGTCTCTGCGTTTTTTGCCTGTTTTTTCACTGCAATTTTGTACATCCAGAATCTGCACTGGTCACTGTATCTTCCTTCCGGCCAGGATGCCAGATTTTCCTGAATGTATTTTTCTGCACTATTCGTGTCTCCGGAAACCAGAGCCGCTCTGGCAAGATTCCAAAGCATTTTATGGGCGTTTTCATTTTCAGGGAAATTTTTTACATACAGGGCTCCGTAATCGCAGGCCCCTTTCCTGTTTCTTTCAAAGAAGAAGGAGGCTGTCCTGTAAAGGGACTGTTCCTTCAGGTCGGACTCCCCTGAATTTATCTGTTTAATGTATATGTTTACGGCCTGATCCTTCTTCCCGGAATTCCACAGTTCATCTGCCAGAATCTTTCTGCTTTCAGAAATGGCTGGAGATATCTTTTCTGCTTCATTTAATTTACCTGCCCGGATAAGGCATCTGTAATAGAGTTCAGATGTCTCTCCTGCTGGAGGCAGAGCCTGTATCAGTTCTGCAGCTTCTGTAAATTTCCCTGCAGAGAACAGAGCTTTTTCTATTTTCAGGGCCGTTTCCTGATCAGGCTTTACTGATCCGTTTTTTATAAGCTGGAAGATTCGTCCTGCAGCAGCCTCTGCCTTCCATCCGGCCCCTGATGTTGCTGAGATTATGGAGAGATAATCCAATGCTGCAGATACCGGTTCTTTGCCGTTTTCATATGCTGCGGCCCGTTTCAGAAGAAGTTCATTTTTTATGGAATCTGCAGGGGCATCAGTCAGCATTCCGTTCAGAAAAGTGACGGCCTCCTTCCATCTTCCGGCAGAAGTGAGAACCCTTGCCCTGAGAATAGCTGCATCATAGTACAGTCCCTGATTTTCCCTGCTGATCAGATCAAGGAATTTAACAGTGTAGTCGTATTCCCTGTATGAATACATGAGTTCTGCGATTTCATAGACGGAATCTTCGTAGAAACGTGATTTTGCCTGAAAACGGGAGGTGATAAAGCTGTAAACGGGCTGTGGATAGAGTTTCAGCTTTGTATTTCGTCTGTTGACAAAACAGCTGTTTGAAAAACACAGAAGGGCTTTTTTGAGATCTTTAGTTTTTTTATATGCCTGTCCCAGCATAAAATACCTTGATGCTGTTTTTTCAGGCATGGGTTCAAACTGCTGTATTATTTTTTCCGGGGAGTAATAAAATCCCTGCAGGGCACAGTTTTCTGACTGTTCCGGGATCTGTCCGCAGGAAGTAAGGGCAACTGCTGCCAGGATGATACAAAGACGCATAAAGTTTCTCTCAGAGTGATATTTCCATTCCGTCTGCTGCAAGAAGGACTTTTAATCTGCCTCCGCTGATTTTTTCTGACAGTCTGACTGCTTCCCTGTAATTGGAAAAATACTCACTGCAGGAATATTCCGGTTCAAGATGTGTAAGAACAAGTGTTTTCACTTTCCATCTTTCTGCACAGTTTACAGCCAACTCATAACTGGAATGCCCCCAGTCGATCTTTTTTGCTGCATCCTGAGGATTGTACTGTGAATCAAGAATCAGAATATCGGCATTGTCAAAAAAACCGTCATCATAGTCTGACTGGTTTAATTTATCCCAGGTCAGTTCTCCGTCTGTTGCAAAAATGAATGTCTTCCCTTTTTCCCGGAATCTGTAGGCAAAACAGCCGTTGGGATGGCTCAGAGGGTGAACATCTGTTTTTACGCCGCCTTTGAATTCCAGAACCGTCTTTTTTTCGCTGTCAATAAAGTGAAAAATTTTTTCTGAAGCAGGTGTGCTGAAAGATACAGGGAAATATGGAGCTGCCATGGATCCTTCCAGCAGCTTTTTCTGGTCAGGATAAGGAGAATAAAAATTCAGTTTATTTCCTTTTATGTAAAAGGGTTTGAAAAAAGGCAGTCCCTGAATATGATCCCAGTGATTGTGGGAGAGAAAAATGTTCAGATTTCCTTTGCCTTTTCCGCAGTCTCCTTTAATGAGCTCATAGCCCAGATCCCTGATGCCTGTTCCGCAGTCAAGGAT
>JAZRYV010000325.1:0-1015 GCA_045600925.1 Spirochaetota bacterium | reverse complement strand
CCTGTCCGAATGGGTCTGCAACCTGATCGATATTTCCGCCACGGTTTTAATCTGGCAGTTCGTGGCATATCTGGCTTTTGATTTTTCGCAGGCACTGAAAGATATTCAGCGGCTCAAACAGATTCTGCAGATCGAATACGTCTTCCGGCACTGGGAATAAAATTTTCCCGGCATTCACCCCAGTCAACCGCCGCAGTGACAACAGAAAATTGCAGGCGCGAAAATACCCCGACTGTCAGAATCATCTGCAGCCGGGGCTTAAATTTCAATTTTCAATTTTTTTATTCCTTTTCAGATTTATAAAAAGAACCCTGCTCGCAGCATCTGCTCCGAACAGGGCCCTAACAGATCTTGGCCTTCATAACTGCCATCCTTTCTGAATTGTGATATCTATGTAAAATGGAGGATGTCCTTTGTCACGTAATACGCAGCAGCGAGGGTTTTGTTACAGCCGCCGCCCGGAATTGATCTTTCTTCCGCAGGCAGACATCATGTTCCGCACCGCGGAACACATCATTCCCTTCTCTCCGGCCTGTGTGCGAAGAAAATCGTTTTCGGATTGAAGGACATAATCCGATTCCAGTCATTCTGTAATGCCTCGTTCTCTTCATATGCCTCAAGATACTCTGCCGGTTCCAGATCTCCAACGAAACAGGACCCGTCATCCAGAATCAGCGAGATGCTGTCTTCGCTATGGCTGGGAGTATGCATGATTTCTCCGAATATTCCTATTGAAGATAAAAAATGTCTGCTTTCCTCACATGAAATAACCGTTGCATCAGATTCGCTTATTCTGCTGTAAGGCAGCCCGTCTTTTTCAAAGATTTTATCTGAAAAATGCACCGCTTCTTTCTGAAAATCCACCAGAAGCAGTTCTGTCCCTTGCGCAAGCAGTTGTCCGACCAGGCCCATATGATCCGGATGATAATGTGTGGCAAGCACATACCTGATATCCGTCATCCTGATGCCTGCATTTTTTATCGCCTTGTAAAAGGCAGGCAGCGTCCCTGCATAG
>JAZRYV010000324.1:0-9073 GCA_045600925.1 Spirochaetota bacterium | reverse complement strand
CTGTTACGGTCAGTGAACCATCTGCAGGATTCCGTTCTGCTGAAGCTCCGAACTGCAGAATCATTTTAATGCATGCTTCCGTATCCGATGAATAAAGAGGATTCCGGATGCAGGAAGTTCCATCAGCCAGCAGGGCAAAAGCCAGTGCCCTTATGGTCTGAGACTTGGATCCTGGTATGGAAACTGTTCCTGAAAGCCGGGAAGGAGAGGTCCGGAAAATACTGTTCACTTTCCGGCCACCTGCATCATTTTTTTTCATAAACATAATCAGGTTTTATTCTGCGGAAGACTCCGCTGTAATAAGGCACTGAACATTTTCCATCTGACAGACCATAGCAGGAACTGAACAGATCCTCAGCTTCCTTTACAATCTCCGCACTTTCCTGACTTCGGTCATCGTACAGACCTGCAAAGAAATCACATGTCTCCCTGAGATCCAGAGGGCAGGTATCAGTGCTTCCCTTAACAAAGGAAAATTCATTGAGCTCAAGGACTGTCCTCAGTTCTTCCGGCATATAGTACTCGTTGTGAAGCGGGAAAACGGTTCTCATCCAGTCATCGAAGATTCCTTCTTCATCTTTCTCATGGAGAGCAATGCCGGAGATAAAGAAAATGCCGTCAAATTTCATAATACGGCGGAACTCATCTGTCACAGGACCTGACTCCATAAAGTTAAGGCTGTCAACAGACACCAGCAGATCGGCCCTGTAATAATCCACAGGAAGATTCTGCATGTCTCCCTGAATGATTCTTATGCGTTTCATAAGATCCGGATCTGTCACGGCTGTAAAACCGGAGATGACCGACATGGACGGCTCCGTGACAACTATGATTCCCTCTGTACTGCGGGCCATGTTCCGGAGAAGTTCCCCTCTTCCGATCCCGGCCTTAACTGTTACTTCAGGGGCATATGTTTTCATTACATCCATAAGACGGTCATTTACATACTGTTCCATAGAGGCAGGTTCTATATATTTCTGCTGCTTAAAGCAGTATTCAGACAGCTTCATTATATCAGAAAGTCTTGCGTTCATAAGTCCTCCGTTTTTTCTGATTTACAGTCCGGCAGAGGGTCTGTCAAGTTTTTATTAGAAGCCCTTTAATGACATGCCTTAAACTGTTATTGACAAATTCAAATACGGGGTTTTTAAGTAACAAAAACTCAGATGAAGCAGGCGGTCCAGTGCCGTATGCATATATAAAATTTCATCACAGGAATGTTTCATGAAAACTATCAGAGCAGGAATCATCGGACTTGGCAATATAGGGAAAGGAGTCTTTGATCTTCTTGAAAAGAACAGAGACCTGATCGCTTCCCGTACCGGCGTTAAAATAGAAATAACATCCATCTGCGATACAAGAGCCGGTGTGCTGGCAGAAATACCATCTGCCGTCCGTAAAACAGGAGACTGGCATGAAGTTGTTTCTGCCCCGGATACAGATACTGTCATAGAACTGATCGGAGGACTTTCTCCTGCTGCAGATATTGTGCTGACTGCACTGAAAGCCGGAAAGAACGTGGTGACTGCCAACAAAAAACTCCTGGCCGAAAAAGGAAGAGAAATCTTTTCCGCTGCAGCAGAAGCCACAGGCTTCCTGAAATTCGAGGCCGCAGTAGGAGGCGGCATTCCATGCCTTCTGGCACTTAATACGGGCATGGCTGCAAACCGCATAAAATCCATTATAGGAATCCTTAACGGAACCACAAACTATATCCTGTCACAGATGGAGGAAAAAGGTCTGTCCTTTGAACTGGCACTGAAAGAGGCACAGAAAAAGGGCTTTGCCGAAGCAGATCCAACCTTTGACATCGAAGGATATGATGCAGGCCACAAGATCAGTCTGCTGGCCATGCTGGCCTACGGACGAATAATGGATTATTCCAGACTGAACATAGAAGGCATTACAAGAATATCCGACATGGATATAAAGTATGCCAGGGAAATGGGCTATGTCATAAAGCTTCTTGGCATTGCAAAGATGACTGACGGGCTGATGGACATTTCCGTTCATCCGACAATGCTTCCGGAACTTCATCCTCTGGCTTCCGTACGGAACGAAGTCAATGCGGTCATGATTGACGGAGACATGACAGCACCCATCACCCTCTTCGGAAAAGGTGCAGGACCGTTTCCTACAGCCTCTGCTGTCATAAGCGACATCATCCAGATCGCAGAAGAAAAAGCCCCCAGATATCCATGGTATGTAAACGGACCGGAACCGGAATTCATCACCCCGGAAAAAAGAATTTCCAGATACTACATACGCATGCATACAAAGGACGAACCGGGAATCCTTTCCAGAATCTCCGGCATACTTGGAAACTTTTCCATATCCATTGCCTCCCTCATTCAGAGAGCAAATACAGGATCATTTGTTCCGCTTATCATGATGACACATGCTGTCAGCGAGGATTCCATGCTTAAGGCAGAAGCGGAAATCAACCGATCAGATTTTATAAAAGGAAAAACTGTAATAATCAGAGTTGAAGACTGATTATATTTTAATACAGGGAGTTAATCATGGTAAAACCATATAAAGCAGTATTCAGATGCATCAGCGGCTGCGGAGAGGAATATCCTCTGGACGAAGTTGTATACCGCTGTAAAAAATGCGGAGGACTTCTGGAAGTAGCTCATGATACAGAAGCCCTGCAGCAGCACAGCGCTCAGGAATGGAAGGATCTTTTTGATTCCAGAAGCGGGACCACAAAGTGGCCCTACGGCAGCGGAATATGGAGCAAGAAGGAATGGGTTAATCCTGAGATTGACAACGAAAACATCGTTTCCATGTACGAAGGAAACACCAATCTGTTCTGGGCCAGACGGCTGGGTCAGATGCTCGGCATGAATGATCTGTGGATAAAAATGTGCGGCACCAGCCACACCGGTTCCTTCAAGGATCTGGGCATGACTGTCCTGGTTTCCATGGTAAACGAAATGATCCACCGAGGTCAGAAGATCAAGGCTGTAGCCTGTGCCTCCACAGGAGACACATCTGCTGCTCTGTCAGCCTATGCTGCCTATGCAGGAATTCCTTCCATAGTATTTCTGCCAAGCAGAAAGATCTCCACTGCACAGCTGGTACAGCCCATATCCAACGGAGCCATCGTTCTTTCCCTTGATACGGACTTTGACGGCTGTATGAAAATAGTACAGGAAGTTACAAAGGACAACAGCATCTATCTGGCAAATTCCATGAACTCTCTCCGGATAGAAGGACAGAAGACAATATCCGTAGAAATAACCCAGCAGTTCGACTGGGAAGTGCCGGATGTGGTCATAATCCCAGGAGGAAATCTCGGAAACGTTTCTGCACTCGGCAGCGGTTTTAAAATGCTCAGGGATATGGGAATCATCACCAGACTTCCCAGGATAGTTCTGGCCCAGGCAGAAAATGCGAATCCTCTGTATCTGTCATACCTGAAAAACTTTGAAAGCTTTGAACCTGTGAAGGCAAAGAAAACTTTGGCATCCGCCATCCAGATAGGAGATCCTGTTTCCGTAAAGAAAGCCATCCGCACTCTGAAGGAATTCAACGGCATAGTTGAACAGGCCAGTGAAGAGGAACTGGCAGATGCAGCAGCTCTGGCAGACCGTACAGGAACCTTCTGCTGTCCTCATACAGGTGTTGCACTGGCTGCAATGATCAAGCTTCTGGATAAAAAAATCCTTTCACCAAAGGACAGAACTGTTGTCATATCCACAGCACACGGACTTAAATTCTCCGAATTCAAGGTAGGATACCACGAAAGCAGGCTGGAAGGAATTGCCTCCAGATATGCAAACCGGCCCATAGAAATGGCTGCCGATCCGGATGCAGTAAAGGAAACTGTTGAAAAAGAATTTGCAAAGAGACTGAAATAGACCATATTTCAGTCTCAGAATACAGAATAAAAAACTGCGGCTTACCCCGCAGTTTTTTATTTTCCCAGAATCTTCAGCATAAGCCTGAGCTTTTTTTCACAGAAGACAGCCCCTTCAAACAGAGCATTATAGAGATAAAATGACCTTTCCGCAACTGTCTGCTTTTCATTCTCCCCTGAAAAAGCACCGGCGTCGTAGCCTTCGTTTATTGTATGTATGGCCTTCTGGCTTACCAGACTGAGCATGTCACGGACCTCATCTGCAGATTCTGTTTTCCGGTCTGCAGAATCCAGCCTTTTTAAAATACCGGCGATTTTTCCATGATCAGCCCCTGGATTACCGAAAAGTTTTTTCAGTTCAGAGGCATCTCCGGCAGCCCTCTTCAGCACAGGAATAAGCTCCTTCAGCTGAAATATCATGGACCGTATTTTATCTTCCATGCGAAACCTTACGGAAGAAGAATCTCCGGAAACGGAAGACCGAACCAGGTCCTTTATAACATCTGACGGAAGACGTTCAGGCACAGGAATATGTATTTCCCAGGCAGGCATATGTTTCACTCCGGGAATGAGAATCCCGTCTGCAGAGGCATTAATCAGTCCCGGCACAGCATGCTTCGTGAACCAGGACATGAAAATCAGCATCTTGCTGTTGGTCTGCACAGCAGCTGAACGGATGCCCTTCATTCTCACAGGAGGCAGTGCAGAAAGCTGAAACCGGTTGTGGCATTCCGCTGTAAAAAGACGTGTTGTCCGGAGAAAAACCTGTTCCTCCATGAAGGAGCCTCTGGCATGAGCCCTTCCTCCGGTAAAGGACAGATCCTGACCTGTAAGAATCACAGGGCTGCATCCCATCCTGACTGCAAGATCATAGGCATTGGTGGCAACAGAGCCTCCGTGTGTAATCTCCCCTTTTTCACCGGAAATTTTTTCTATCCATTTCATAAGATCAAAGGCAATGCCTGTAATAAAGGCGGGACCAGTATGAAGATGAAACACGGATGGATGAACTGTCGGATCCCCTACAAGAACAGTGTCATCAGCCTTAATCCCTTCAAAATATCTTGCGTTAATTACCTGAGGATCCACTGCAACACAGAAATGGGGTTCTATGCCGGCTCTTAACAGAATGCCCAAAGCAGTATCCACTGCAATTATAAGGGCCCTGTCCTTTACACTGCGGATAAAATCCAGACTTTCTGCAAGGGACGGTCCGGCTGCCACGATCACCGCAGCCATTCCGGAAAATTTACCGTAAAGGGAGGAAACTCCAGGAAGAGAAATCACTGCCTCTATATTCCTGGCAATGTTTCCGCTCCAGATTTTTTCAAACTTTGCCAGTGTGGCAATATTCACTTCCTTGGCAGACAGACAGGCTCTGCACACGGAAAGCATTGCAGAATAATAATCACCTTCCAGCTGAAAGGAACCTCTGTGAGTTATGAAACTTACTCTGGCTGAAGCTCTGCCGGAAAGAACCTGACTTATTTTCTCCTCACCCGGATCAGTCATGAGTACAAATCTTTCATCTGAAAAAATACAGGACAGATCTCTGTTTTCCGCTGCTGCACGGACCATGGCCGGACTCTTTTCAATAACAAGAACACCGGATGAATCCTGAATCTGTTTCAGAAGAGCCTCCACATGGAAACCGAAACCGAAACCGAAGACAATGTAAAGATCATGTCCCTCTTTCAGGGCTTCACCGGTAAAACGGGCAGCCTCTGTCACCGGATCAAACCTGCTGTGAACGAAGACCTTCCGGTTCCCCGCTGTTACCTGAGGGACAGTCTCACCTGTCCTGGTTCTGACAGGTTCTATGGCAGGATCAGCCGCACATGATGTTATCTTTTCCTGTTCCTCCGGGAACCGGTTCAGGGCATGTAAATTTTTTTCAAACAGATCCATATTATTCACTGAGTTCTATGATGACCTTTGTATCTCCTGCAACAGAAGATCCTGGAGCAGGCATCTGTGCAAAGCACCGTCCTGTTCCTGACACAGTACATTTTATGCCGTTCCTTTTTTCCATTTCTGAAACAAGATCCATTACACCTGCCAGACTCAGATTCCGGAAATCAGGCATGATCCTGCCGTTAAAGGAAGGGCCTGTCCCTTTTGAAACAAAAGGATCCCTTGCTTTCATATGTTCTGTCTTTATGCCAAGATAAGGCAGGACTTTTTTCATTGTCCCGGCAAAAACAGGAGAAGCTGCAGCTCCGCCGCCGAGACCAGCTTCAGGACTGTCTATGACTGTAACCATAACCAGAGCCGGATCTTCTGCAGGAACAATGCCTGCAAAGGATGCCACAGGGGAACCGGAATATGAACCCCTGTTTCCGGAAAACTGTCTCGAAGTTCCGGTTTTTCCTGCAGCATTGTAGTATTCAAGGGCAGCCCTGACACCGGTTCCGCCTGTAATGGTTCCTCTCATGAGCTGCATCATGGCAGAAGCTGTTTCCTTTGAACAGACCTGTCCTCTGCTTCTGGGAAAAAATTCCTGGACTGCAGAGCCGTCCCTGTTTTCAATCTTTTCTATGATCATGGGAGCGTTGTACACACCTCCGTTTGCAATGGCTGCATAGGCAGCTGCAAGCTGAAGGGATGTGACTGAAAGTTCATAGCCGATTGAAATGGAATATTTGGAAAGACCTGACCATTTATCCACAGTCCGGAGAATTCCGCCTGCCTCACCAGGAATGCCGCTTTCTGTTTTTGCACCAAAACCGAAACGTTTAAGAAAATTATACAGATAATCCTTCGGAACAGAATGCATAATATCTATTACACCGGAATTGCATGACTGGCTTATGATCTCCCGTATTGTTACACTGCCGTGAGGCCTTTCACAGTTAATGACAGTATCACCTATTTCCGTGGCACCGGTGCAGTAAAATTTTTTCTGAAAGAGTTTTCTGCTGTATTCAAAGGCTGCGGCCATGGAAAAAACCTTCATAGTTGAACCGGGCTCATAGGCGTCTGTTACAGTATAGTTCTTTTTTCTGAACGCAGAATAATGATAGTATCTGTTTGGATCATATTCCGGATATCTGGCCATGGCCAGCAGCCGCCCTGTCTTTACGTCCATAATCACCGCAGCCCCCTGACGTGCTCCGGCTTTCCTTACTGCCTCACCAAGCTGTTCCTGAGCCTGAGTCTGAATGAATCTGTCTATGGTAAGAGTTATGTCCCTGCCGAATTCTGCATCTGTCTCACCTGGTTTTATTCCGGCAGAAAGAACTGAGTCATACTGATACTCAATACCTTCCAGTCCGTTGTTATCCATTCCTGTGAACCCTGTAATATTTGCAGCAAGACTTCCGTACGGATAAACCCGTTTGTACTCCTTTCTGAAATAGATGCCCGGAAGTTTAAGGGACTCAATCCTGTCTCTGGCGGCCTGATCCATCTTCCGTTTAAGCCAGACAAATCTTGTCTTTCTGCCAATCCTTTCCTGCAGAAAACTTTCCTGAAGACCGGAAACATTTGAAAGAGAACGGACTGTTTCTGTAATATTGATGACTTCCTGAGGGTTGGCATACATGGACCAGGATTCCACTGACATTGCCAGAATAAAACCGTTTCTGTCCATAATGGCACCGCGCCGGACCTCCTCTACAGAGGGACCGGCCAGGGTAATCCTGTCGGAAAAATGCAGATCCAGAAGTCTTATTAGAAACAGGACTGATATAATGATATCAAGAGCAATTGTAATATATATGCAGTTCCTGAAGACATTCTGTTTCATTGGATTTTTTTATTTAATAAATTTAAATCTGGAGAAATCACTGCCATGAATCACGAAATCAGTATTCCAGTACAGGAAGAAGGCTTTCCCCTTAATTCTTGTAATGTCCAGATAGCCGAAATATCTGCTGTCCTGGGAATTGGTACGGTTGTCTCCCATAACCAGAATCTGTCCTTCGGGAACAGTTCCTTCAACCTGGCATGTCCCGGGGTATGTGGGCTTTCCGCCTGTATAGGGCTCATCAATTTTTTCACCGTTGATGTAAACATCACCGTTCCGGAATTCCACGAAATCCCCCGGCATGCCTATGCATCTCTTTATGTAGTCCTTATCCTCTTCGTGGGGGGGACGAAAAATCACAATATCACCTCTCTGAAGATGTCTGATGGCCAGAGCACTGAGATGAACCGGCTTGTCCATAAACATCATCTGAGGAATAACAGGCCCGTAGGAAATCTTCTCCACAAAGAGATGATCCCCCACCAGCAGAGTATCTTCCATGGATCCTGTAGGAATATAGTATGCCTGAACTATGTACTGAATTATATGTACAGCCAGAAAGAGGGCCACTGCAACAGCGTCCAGAATTTCCCATATTTTCCGGAACAGAGCAGAACGCTTCGGGGACATGTCCTGAAACTCTTCAAGCAGGGCCTTTCTGTCCTCTTTCGTAATAAGAGCCAGAGGAAAGGATGTGGAATGACGTTTTTCATGAATCACCAGATTGCCAAGCAGGCTGTGTTCCAGATAGGCAACAGCAGATGAAGGAATCGTAACCTTTAAAAAACGGTTTTTTACGGTAATTCCCTTTTCTCCCACGGATATGAAACCGTTTCTGTACTGCAGAAACTTTACGACCTTGCAGATAAAACGGACAAGACAGATAACGGAAGCAAAACCGCCGGCAGCATAAATCCACTGACAGGGTGTCTTTACAAAAGGAACAGCCACTGCCAGAAAGAAAGTGGCATAGAAAAAAACCAGAACCCATAGACCGCTTTTAATAAGATATTTAACGGCAGCTGAACCGGAAAGAATCCGGTACTCCTTTTCTGACGGTGTCTCTTTTTTCAGCCGGAAAAACTGTAACATGCCAAGCTCCTGTGGGGAATGCCAAATTTTATTAATTTAATTGACAAACAGAAAGAAATATATATAAATTTTGTAAAGAATATCCTGAAAAATTCAGGAAAAACAATAACTATCCTATCTGAAGGATATACAACAGGGTGTCCACAACTTTTTACATGAAAACCATTGCTGATTCCATCAAAAAGCTTACAGGAGAACAGCTTGAACATTTGGCTGAAATTCTCCGCTGCGAAGCCGGAGAAAAAGCTGTTGCAGGGAAAATTCTTACATCCACAGGTCTGTACAGACTTCTTCTTTCCCTGTCTGCGGCAGAAAGAAAACTGCTTGAGACCGTCTATACAGGGAACGGCTGTCTTACTCTGGGAGAA
>JAZRYV010000323.1:0-1276 GCA_045600925.1 Spirochaetota bacterium | reverse complement strand
TATTTATATCCGCTTTTTCCACGCCCATTTCGTCCATACATGCCCGTAGGACAGTCTTTAACGAATAATAAAGTTCCATTGCCCTTTCAGGAGAAAGAGAAGCCGATGCCATTGCCTTTATGAGCAGCGAAGCGCCCTCCTCGTCATTTGAGGTCATGCACTGGCGCAGCCTTTCCTGCTGTGTAAATGAAACCGGACTTTCAGGCAGTGTTTTTCCTGCATATATACTGAAACTGTCTGTATTTAGCAGAGCTATGTTCGCCTGTCTCACCGCCATGGACATCATGGAAAACGAATCCGTCCTGCTGCTCAGACCGCAGATGACTTTAATGCCTCCAAAACAGTAATTAAGTACTTTCAGCGAATTTTTCACAAGTTCGGTGTTCTCCCTGCTGTCCGGAAACAGAAGTGCTGTTTCCCCCGGACTTATCATAAAACAGAAGAAACTGTCAGACTCTTCATCTCCGAGAAGGAGCGACTTAATATATAGATTGGCTTTTTCTTCTGTATGAAAAACTGCAATTCTGTAACCTTTTTCCATATCAGGCAGAAAAGACCGGATCTTCTCCTCTTCATCTCCGGTGAGCAGCGCTCCGGAGAAAGCTTTTGCAAGGAGTGTATCCCTCAGCTTTGTTTTTAGAGCAAGTGTTTCATTTTCCGTTGTATCGATAATTGATTTAAGCTGATCGTACTCATTTCTTTTATCCGGAATTTTTGAGGGTGTTCCTTTCTGGGCGGCGGTCAGAAGGCTTCTGATCGGCTTTGCAAAAGACTCAGAAAGAATGAGGCATAATATCACGCCCACCATAAAAGCTAAAAGAATCAGTAAATAACCTGCTGTCTTAACCGGTTTGAGAATTTCAGCATATGAATCACGCGGAACAAGTAGCTCTACATGAAACTCAGGAAACTGACTGTCGGAGCTGATTCCGATATGTTTTTCCTCTTCATCAAATGCAGTATCGGCATACTTCAGAAGACACCGGTCTCCGCGGGTCAGCCTGATAAGCGAGCCTTCCGGCAGATCATAAAAATTGAAATAGTCAAGCAGCGTTTTTTCGGAATAAAGACAAAGTATTGAAAAATCCGATCCTGCGGGCCTGCAGATCACTCCCATTGCCCTCATGCTGCTTCCGTTTAAATTAATATCACAGACAGGCAGAATATTATCACTTTTGGGATTCTCAAGAAGAGAGATGATATCCTTTCCCGAATAGCATTCTGACGGTTCCATAACTGAAGAAAAATACCCTTCTGCGTCAAGCATTACAGTATT
>JAZRYV010000322.1:0-7186 GCA_045600925.1 Spirochaetota bacterium | reverse complement strand
TGCACAGAAGATAGATGAAAAGGTGCAGCAGGCAAGACAGAATGAACACTGGGGGAACGAATACATGACACTGGAAGAGAAAGTCCGTATTCTTATGAGAACAGATATGGCAGAAGCCAGAGAAGAAGCAAAGGCCGAAGGACGAGCTGAGGGAAGAGCAGAAGGACGAGCAGAGGGAAGAAATGAAGGAATTTCTCTGGGTGAGAAACGTGGTGAAGCAAAGGCCAAAAAAGAAACTGCCAGAGCCATGAAAACTGACGGTCTGTCTTTTGATAAAATATCAAAATTTACGGGGCTGTCTCTGAAAGAGATAGAGGCTCTGTAATTCCGGATGCAGCAGAGACGTATGTCCATACGTCTCTGCTGAGAGTCTGCCGGCACCACATCAAACCGTACCGGTTATAATATGGATCTGTAAATTTTACTTAAAAACAGGACCTTCAGAGCCTGTTTTCCAGGAACGGTACTTCCCGGGCTCTTCTGCATTTGCTTTTGCTACCCAGTCATTCAGGGCATCTGTAAGGGATGAACCGTTCGCGTAGGAAGCATTTTCGTCAGACAGAACATAGTTCACTTTGTAACTGTCGTCAATGTAGTAGATGTCGGAAAGAGCCGAACCTGTTCCTGCTCCAGTGCAGACATTTGTCCCTGTAGAAAATATATTTTTTAAAGTATTATTATTGTCTTTAAAATAAACTCCTTCTGCAATTTCTGCACCAGCAGGACCTGTTATGGTTCCTGTATGGCAGCAGTTTACGACAGTGTTATTTCCTTTGAGAGATGAGGGTATTGTCATACCAATTCCTCCAATTGAGATATTTTCAGCAGCAGTACTATTAACAGTTATACTTCCATGATGAAAACAGTTTTCAACAGTACTTTTACCACAAGATATAAAAAGCCCACCGACTATGCAATTGGAATTCTCTGTCCTGGAAACTTCTATTTCTCCATTGAAGGAACTGTTTCTTAAAACATATTCACCACTTTCTCCTCCAATCAGTCCTGCTACACATATAGAATTATTACCACTAGCTTTAATATTTCCAGAAATACTGCAGCTGTCTATAATACAATTTATTAGTGCTGGGGATAAAGATGATATTATTAACATGTTATCTGATGATTCTATATCAATAATCAGTTTATCAACAGAGAGATTCTTAATTGTTGCATTATTCATTGAAGGGAAAAATGAAGCTGTGATTAAATTTTCATACACAAATGGTTTAATATTCCCAATATTTTTTATGGTACAGTTCCTTCCGTCAATTGTTCCGGAATACATAGCAAATAGGTTCTCTGCAGACAGTGCTTCCAGTTCTGCTCCTTTCATATCTATATCATTCAGAAGCTCTGCATTTATTCCGTTCAGCTCCGGTGACAGCATCTGCCGGAAGGATTCAAACCCTGAGGGACTGCTTATTTTCACTGTTATCTTGTCCTGCCCGGTTATGGTGTGTCCGTTCAAATTAATGCTGATTCCGTCAGGAACAGTCAGAGGCTCTGTTAAGTCAAGATCATCTGTCAGCTTCCATGTGTTTCCCTCCAGATCTATCCCGGCTATTGGCGGTACTGCATCATTATTCCCGCTGTCCGAATCCCCTCCTCCGCAGGCAAGCATCCCTGCAGTCACCAGTACAAGCAGTGCTGTTAACTTTTTCATTTTCATTTTCCTCCTTTTTATCCGGGTTTACCGGTTATTATTCAAAAAAATCTTTTCCCCGGCAGTCCCCCGGCTGCCCGGGATCTTCCTGATTTAAGGCTTTGTCAGGGAAGGCAGCACATGTTCTGTGGTGGTCCAGGACCAGTAAACATCTGTTCCCATATCTTCTCTATGATCATTCTGCAGATTGCCGATATTATTTCCGTTGTATTTATATTGTGTGTTATAAATGTAGCAGGAACTGCCGGTTGGTGAGCCGGAACCAAACAAATCAAAATCCATACCGTTCTTCCCGTATAGCCAGCTGCAGGTTCCGTTATTCCAGCCTATACAGGAGCCGGCGTGACCATTTTGAATAATGTTTATAAATCCTCCCCCCATAATAGAGGCGTCTGCTTCCGATGATACATCACCTTCACTGCAGCAGTTCTCCACACATGCTCCGGAATTTACTTTTCCTGCAATTCCGCCGGAATATGCATTATTAGCATAAAGAAAAGTGCTATTGACTGCATATGAGAAAACACGGCCATTATTAAAGCAGTTCTTTACTGCACCGTCACAAAGACCTGCGATACCGCCGGCATACGCTGCACTGGATTCTGAACGATTTGTTTTTACAGTTACATTAAAATTTCCAGTGGACGTGTCAGTGGGAGAATACCAGCAGTTTCTTATTTCCCCTGCTGAAACATAACCGGCTATGCCTCCGCCGCATATGCCATTCTGGTCTGCATCTACAATTATATTTCCGGTGGCACTGCATCCGTCAATGATACCGGAACTCTTTCCGGCAATGCCTCCGGCATATTTGTCAGATTCAATATTTTCCGAACAGGAACACAGATTTATGGTTCCTGTGTTTGTTCCTGCAATGCCGCCGGCATTCTGCTTTCCTGTCACTGCTGCATATGAGATGCAGCCTGAAATGGTGCCTGAATTTTCAGCAGCAATTCCTCCTGCTGAACTGTCTCCTGAAGAAACTGCAGGGCCGGAAACTGTACAGTCTGAAATTGTTCCTGCACTGGATAAGGCTGTAAATGCTTTATTTCCTTTTCCGGAAATATTTCCGGAAAAGGAAAGATTAGTGACCATGCCCTCAGCACCGATATATCCGAACAGAGCTTTCTGCATTTCTCCGATGGTTTTACGGCTGCCTGATCCTTTCAGTGTCCCGTTAAACGGACTGCCAGCGGATGAACAGATCTGAGTCTGGGATGAGTCTCTGGAAAAATCAGAGGTGACTATGCCGGTCACTTTGCGTAATCCCCCGTTTACTGCAGAAGCAAAATTATTAAGATCTGTATTATTCGCTATTTTATATGAAATAATCTGCTGCAGTTCATCAGATGGAACAGGAGTCCCTGCTGTCAGCTGTGCACCGCTCTCCACCTCAATGGAATCAATCCGGAAGTCTTCAGGATTAAAATCATCTGTTATGGAATGAGCACCTGAATTCAGTGCCATATTAAACCGGTTGCTGCCGGAGACAGTAGTGAGACTGCATCCGTCCTCAAGTACTGTATAAGTCTGTTTTTTTGTAAGCACATGAGAATCCTTTTGGGCAGTAACAGTCACATCAGATTTTCCGGCCATAGATACAGACGGCCATGTTCCGTTAACACTGCAGTTTCCTTCAGTAACAGTGACAGTTCCTGATTCTGATGACCAGTCATAATATTCAGCAAGTCCAGAAGCAACAGAAACGTCAATAGTATAATCTTTTCCTGATTCCTGAGTGGAAACATATACGAATTCAGCATCATAAACATTCAGTTCCAGTTTTTCTGTAAAACTTTTTCCGGTTTGATTATTTGTTCCTGTAATATCGAACTCATATTTTCCGACAGCTGCAGTTCCGGAAAGAGTACCGGTTAGTGTTTCAGAAGAAAATTCAAGTCCCTGAGGCAGGCTGAAGGAATAGACAACAGCATCTGAAACTTCCGAATTCTTTTCAGGACATGGAAAACGGAGAATCCAGTCATTAAAGAAATTCATGGAATGGATTCCGCTGCAGTCAAAGGGCGGTTCAATTGTTACATTAAATGTACAGGATGATTCTGTTCCCCAGGAACTGGAGGCTGTTACTGTACAGGAATAAGTTCCGGGCTCATTGTCTGTAATTTTACCGGACAGCATTCCGGCAGAAAAGGTCAGTTCCTCAGGAAAACCTGACACTTCCCATTTTTCAATTTCACCTTCCGTCATCAGACTGAAGTTCTTTTTATTTTTTCCCCATTTTACAAAGACAGGTTCAGAATTCATACTGATCACAGGCGGATCATCTACACCGACTACAACCTGAACAGAACAGGAACCTTCACAGTCATTATATGCAGTAACTGTTACAGGAGCTGCCTCAGCAGCCTCTCTTCCCACATATTCAGTCGGAGTTCCGGAAATTAATCCTGTAGATTCATTAAACTCCAGGCCTGCAGGAAGAGTTCCCTCTATTGCCCAGGATGTAATGTAGTCGCTGTATTCCGGCAAAAAACCTCCGTTTTCTTCCTTTTTAAAAACGAGGGGGCTGCCTCCATTGTACTGAATCCCATCTATATCCACATGAAGATCAGGGAAAAGATCATTATTCCACTCGTAGCATGAAGACAAGCCCAGGCAAAGTGCAAGCAGAAGAATATATGAAGAATATATACTGTTCCTTGTTCTCATAATAACATAATTATAACTGATTTTCTGTTTCATTTATAATATAATAACATTCATTTAAAATGTCAAACTACAAATTTATTTTTTTTGCAAAAAAACAGTTTTATTACCCACATTAACAGCTGCCGTTTTTCAAAAAAAATATTGACATCAGGCTGCAGAATTCATATCTGTTTCTTTCTGTACGGACGACCGTCCGGAAAGCTGAAAAAACCATGAAACAGACAAAAGAAGACAAAAAGAAGGAACTGGCTCTGCAGGCCATGGAAATTTTTTCCGAAAAAGGCTTTCATGCGACCTCAATCAGAGATCTGGCAAAAATCCTGAACCTCAGCAAGGGAACCATATACGATTACTTTGAATCCAAAGAGGATATTATCACCTATGTGGCAAAAGAATACCTCTTTGAAAGTTTCAGTGAATCCTTCAGCAGATTCATTGCAGAAGCAGAGTCGAAGAATCTTTCTGCAAAGGACACCATACGCTTTATTATGGAATCTGTGCTTACGGAGGATGACCATACACCGCTGATGCAGGAAATAAAATCCATGACCATGAGGAAAAAAATCCCTGCCATCTCAGAGTTTTATGAAAAGGTTATGGATAATATCCTTCCCTACTTTGAACAGGTCATCATCCGGGCAAAAAAAGAAAAATACATTCCAGAAGAAACAGATCCGGCATCCTCTGCTGTTCTTCTGCTGACCAGCATCATAGGTCTGCGTGATCTTGTAGCTGTATTCAGGAATAAATTTGATTTAAATAAAATAATCGATACATTTATAAATTCAACTTTTACAGAAAAGGACAACAGGTAGCAGAATATGAAAAAAAAGATTCTTTCTTTATGCCTGCTTTTATGCTCTGCTTTTTCTGCAGATCTGACGGCTCAGCAGGATACTCTTAACATTCAGCTGGCAGATGAAGCTGCGATCATTTTAGGAGGACAGACTTACACCATAGGAGATGCAGTCAGAACAGCCATTGAAAGAAACAGCGATGTGCTCAGCGGCAAATACGACCTTGCAATGGCATTTTCCGACTACGAAAGTTATGATGCAAAATACTCCCCCTGGCTTCAGGGCAGCATAGGTGCATCATCAAAAAAATATCAGCCTCTCCTTCAGGAAGAAAACGGTGACAGTCAGAAATCTGTAAACGGTGCATTCAGTGCAGGGAAATCCTTTTCCACAGGAACAGGCCTTTTCGCCGGTCTCACCCACAGCTGGACAGATACCCATTTCCCCGGTCCTGATGCCTCATCTGCTGAAAAAGGCTCATATAAATACAATACTCCGTGCATTTATGCAGGCCTGGAACAGGAACTCCTGAAGAACTGCTTCGGATACAACGACAGACGGACAAAAGACATACTGAAAAAATCAGCAGAGATCCGGAAGGAACAGACTGTTTACGGACTGTCCCAGATTGTTGTTGGAGTAATTCTTCAGTACTGGCAGGTTATGCTGGCCAGAACTGAACTGGACAATGCAAATCTTATGCTCCAGGAAACAAAAAAAGTAAGATCCATCATTGCAGAAAATGTCCGTCTCGGGATAACAGAACAGTATCAGCTTAATTACTGGAATTCCATTCTTACAGGATCAGAGGCCAGTTCAGCAATGGCTCTCCAGACCTACAGGGATTCTCTCAGAAATCTTCTCCGTATTCTGAACATTGATGACATAGATGTGGATTCTGAAATAAAAGGAAAAACATCCACCATCCTTTCCGGCAGGAAAATCGAAGTGAATATGGATGAAGCTCTGGAAACTGCCTATAAATACCGTGTGGATTACCAGTCCGCAGTCAAAGGCATGGAAATTGCAGATCTTCAGTACGAAATTGCAGCCAACTCTGCACTTCCTTCCCTGAAAGGATCAGTTAAGGCTTCAACAACGGATTCAAATGAAAAGGCCGGAACTGCATACAGTCATTCAGCTTCACTGAAATATCCCTCCATAGAAGGACAGCTGGCCATGACATATGTTCTGGACGACAAAGATCAGAAAATTCAGCAGAGAAATGCCAGATGGCAGAAAGAACAGGCAAAAATCACTTTAACAAAAGCAAAACGTGCAGTAAAGGATGACATAGCATCCAGAGCAGAAGGTCTGGATACCACCTACTCCCTGTATCAGAAATCAAAAGAACAGAGAATTCAGTCTGAAATATACTACAGCAAAATTCTCACAAATCTCCGGCAGGGACGGTTTTCCGCAACAACAGTAAGGGAAGCTCTAAGCAATCTTGTATCCAGCAGGAATCAGGAACTTGAGTTCCTTATAAACTACAACGCATCTGTTCTTCAGTTTCAGGTTGCACAGAACACTCTTTTTAAAAACTACGGCATAGATATAGATTCGTATATACCGAAAGAAACGGAATAAAGAATAAAACGGAGGCTTAAATGCTCACTGTAATCAGGTATCTTGTAAAGGAGAAACTCATTGTATCCCTTCTCCTTTTTCTGATATTTCTCTGCGGTATTATGTCCCTGAAAAGCCTTAACAGGGAATCCATTCCGCAGGTAAACTTTGACATGGTCAGCATAAAGACCATCTATCCGGGAGGCTCTCCGGATGAAATGGAAAACCTTATCTCCATTCCTGTTGAAAAAAAGCTGATAGAAGTGGACGGAATAGACAAAGTCCGTTCCTACAACATAGAAAATGTTTCAGTAATGGCTGTTTATCTGGACGAAGATGCCTCTGACAAACCGCAGATCGTTCAGGATATAAAGGATGCAGTGGATCTGGTAGAAGACCTTCCGGACAATGCAGAAGATCCTGTAGTGGAAGAGATCAAGGTTGATAAAACAGATATCTTTTATGCAGCAATTACTGCAAAGGA
>JAZRYV010000321.1:0-17919 GCA_045600925.1 Spirochaetota bacterium | reverse complement strand
ATAAAGAAACACTTCTGAAATCAGTTTCTACAGCAGATTCAATTGTTTCACCGAAAAACATAAACACTCTTTTATCCAACTGTCTCTTTAAAGTTACAGAAAACCAGATAGAAATACTTTCAACTGACAATGAAATGGCTGTAAGAACAAGACTGGATGCAGTATGTGAAGGCAGCTCCACATTTACAGTAAACGGAAAAAAACTGGCAGGCATACTTAAAGAGCTTCCAAACGATGAAATAGTTATGGACATAAATGATTCCATGAACATGAACATTAAAACAAGGGCAAAGGAAGTAAAAGGAGCTTTTTCCATAATCTGCACCTCCGGAGAAGAATACCCTGAAATTCCTGCATTTGAAGAAAACAACTGCATAGAAATAGAACAGAATGTTCTCCGTGACATGATAAAAAAAGTTGTCTATGCAGCTTCTCATGACTCAATTAAGCCTGTTTTTAACGGAATCTTTTTCACTGTAGAAAACGGAAACGAAATAACAGCAGTTGCAACAGATTCAAAACGTCTTTCCATGATAACAAGAAAGCTTGATGCAGAATTTCAGCCTGAAACTGTAAACAGTTTTATTCTTCCCTTAAAAACTGTAGGAGAGCTTCTTAAGCTTCTTGAATCAACAGGAAGATGCCGTTTCTCATTCAATGAAAGACAGTGCTTCTTTAAAATCGGAAATACTGAAATCATTTCCAGAGTTGTTGACGGACAGTTCCCAAACTACAAAAATATTATTCCTGCAGATTACAGCATTGTATCAGTTATTGAGACAAAAAAGATTACTGACACAGTACGCCGTGTAATGATTTTTTCAAAGGAACCTGCATATCAAATTATCTGTACTTTTGACGGAAACAGTCTTGTTGTTCATTCATCTTCTGAAGCAGGTGAAGCAGAAGAGCTTATTGAAATAGAAAATCAGTCAGGCGGAACAATGAAAATAGGATTAAATTCACAGTTTCTTCTTGACTGTCTAAGGGAAACAGGTTCTTTCTCTTTCAGATGCAGTCTTACAGGAAGCATGAGCCCTGTAACAGTTGTTCCTGAAGGTGACGATTCCTATATATCTGTAATAATGCCTATGCAGATAAAACAGTAAAAGGAGTGCACAGGGAACACCGCAAAAGGTTCTTAAACAGAACCGGAGCTTAATAATGTATGTATCACAGCTTGAACTTAAAAATTTCCGAAGCTATGAATCAGCAGTAATTGAATTTTCTCCGGGTATAAACTTTATAACCGGAGAAAACGGTTCCGGAAAAACAAACATACTTGAAGCTGTATCTGTACTTTCCGGCATCAGATCATTCAGAGGTACACCTGATTATAATATGGTCAGATGGAAAAGCAGCGGATATTATATTTCAGCTATTGTTGAGGAAAATGATTCATCTAAATTTGAAATAGGTTTTTCCTCTGCAAAAGAAAAATCCCGCAAAAAAGTCAGAATTGACGATAATGAAATAAAGAAGGCATCAGATTATTACGGCAGACTTCTGTCTGTTGTTATAAGCCCAGGAGACATAAATCTGATAAACGACGGTCCTGATATAAGAAGAAATTATTTTGACAGTGTTATTTCAAAACTGAATATCGAATACTTCAACACTCTGCTTTCAATGAGAAAAATAATATCAAGCAGGAACGTTATACTGAAGGGGCTGAAGGAAAGAAAAATAACCGATACCGGAGAACTTGATCCATGGGATAAGCTTTTCTGTGAAAAGGCTTCCGTAATAATAAATAAGAGAAGAGATTTTATTTCAGAATACGGGAATATTTTCAGAAAAAACTATATGGATGTTTCCGGAAAGGATGACTGTCCTGATCTTGTCTATATGAACAGTTCAGGAGTTTTTACTGAAGATGATTTAAGAAAAAAAATTAAAGACAGAAGAATTCGTGATATAATGTCAGGAACCTGCAGTTTTGGCCCACAGAGGGATGATTTTATCTTTACTGACGGTTCTGTTAAATTTATAAATTACGGATCACAGGGGCAGAAGAGAACTGCTGCAGTGGCAATGAAGCTCTCAGAGTGTGATATAATAAGGCAGTTTTCCGGCAGAGAGGCTGTGATTCTTGTAGATGATATTTTTTCAGAACTGGATTCCGGAAGACGGGAGAGACTCATAAGCAAAATAAGCACAGGCGGTCAGGTTATTTTTACAATGGTTAATATTGAATCTTCAGATTCTGTGTTCAGATCTGCCAGAGGATATACAATAGGAGAGAACGGACAGATAAGTCCGTACAGTTTCAGATGAGATTCAGGACAGGAGATGAATATAAGAACAGAAAGAATAAAACTCTTAGTTTTAGTGAATTTCTTCCTGAAATAATAACTGATCTGAATATAGATGATGATTTTACAGTTTCTGCCTTAAATGACAGCTGGAAGAACATAACAGGTGCAGTGCTTTCTGTTCATACAAAGCCTGACCGTATTTTTAAAAAAATTCTTTTTATTTCATCAGATCATTCAATGTTTTCCAATGAAGTAATGCTTATGAAAAATCATATAATGAAAGGAATAGAGAATACAGTTGGAGCCGGTATCATTACAAATATTAAAGTTGAAATAAAAAAAAGATAAAGGATATGTTTATACATTTAGGAGATAATAAACAGGTTTCAGATGAGAAGATAATCGGTATCTTTAATGTTGATACTCTGAAAATGTCTGATGACAACAGTTTTTATCTGAAACAGTGTGAAGATGGGGACAAAACAGCTGCAGTGTCAGATGACGGTTCATGCGTTTTTTCAAAAGTAAGTCCTTTTACAGTGACAAAAAGAAATTCAATTGAAGATGATTTTATATGGATAAAGGAGAAAGAATGAGTCAGGAATATGATGCCAAAAATATTCAGGTTCTGGAGGGACTTGAAGCTGTAAGAAAAAGGCCTGCCATGTACATCGGTTCTACTGATGAATATGGTCTGCATCATCTTGTTTATGAAATTGTTGATAATTCCATAGACGAGGCTCTTGCAGGTTTCTGCAGTGAGATTTTTGTAACAATAAAGGAAGACAATTCCATTGAAGTTCTTGATAACGGACGTGGTATTCCTGTTGATATGCATCCTGTATACAAGGTTTCTGCACTGGAAGTTGTTCTCACAAAGCTTCATGCAGGCGGAAAATTTGACAACAATTCATATAAGGTTTCAGGCGGACTTCATGGTGTTGGTGTTTCTGTTGTAAATGCTCTTTCATCAAAAATGCAGGTTGAAGTCTACAGGGAAGGAAAAATTTATTATCAGGAATATGAAAAGGGACATGCCCTTGCTCCTGTTAAAGAAAAAGGAAAAACATCAAAAACAGGTACAAGGGTTCACTTTGTTCCTGATGCTGAAATTTTTTCTGAAACGAATTATAATTTTGATACCCTTTCACGCCGTCTCAGGGAACTGGCTTTTCTTAATGCAAATCTGAAAATAGTTCTTAAGGATGAAAGGACAGATTTATCAAAAAATTCAAAGGAAAAGGAAAGCATTTTTCACTTCAAAGGAGGAATTGTTTCCTTTGTTGATTATCTTAATGAAAACAAGACCCCGATTATTAAAAAACCCGTCTATTTTCATTCTGTAAAAGGAAATCTGGATATTGAAATAGCTCTTCAGTATATTGATGCATACAGTGAAAATGTATATACATTTGCAAACAATATCAATACAAGGGAAGGTGGAACTCATCTTATAGGTTTTAAATCAGCACTGACCAGAGTTCTTAATGATCAGCTTAAGAAAGTAGCCAAGGTTGATAAAAATTTAAGCCAGCTTTCCGGTGATGATGTACGTGAAGGTCTGGTAGCCATTGTCAGTGTTAAGATACCTGATCCTCAGTTTGAAGGTCAGACAAAGATGAAACTCGGCAACAGTGATGTTAAATGGCAGGTTGAATCAGCCACCAATGAAAATCTGGGTCTTTTCTTTGAAGAAAATCCGAATGAGGCAAAGAAGATTATTGATAAATGTCTTCTCAGTGCAAGGGCAAGACTTGCTGCCAAGAAGGCCAGGGATCTTACAAGAAGGAAAAGTGCCCTGGACGGTGATTCTCTTCCCGGCAAGCTGGCAGACTGTTCGGAAAGAGATGCATCAAAATGCGAGCTGTTTATTGTTGAAGGTGATTCTGCCGGTGGTTCTGCAAAGCAGGGAAGGGAAAGACATTTCCAGGCAATTCTTCCATTAAGAGGAAAAATTCTTAATGTGGAAAAGGCAAGGCTTGACAAGATTCTCTCCAATGAGGAAATAAAGACTCTTATTACAGCAATTGGTGCAGGGATAGACAAGGATTTCAATATTGAAAAAGTAAGATATCATAAAGTCATTATTATGACGGATGCTGATGTTGACGGTGCTCATATACGTACGCTTCTTCTTACTTTCTTTTTCAAGTATATGAAAGATCTTATTGAAAACGGATATCTGTATATAGCCCAGCCTCCTCTTTACAGTATAAAATTCGGCAAGGATTCCAGCTATGCATACAGTGATGAACAGAGAGATGAAATTCTGAAAAAATATCCTGAAGGAAAGGCATCCGTTCAGAGATACAAAGGTCTTGGTGAAATGAATCCTGAGCAGCTCTGGGAGACAACAATGGATCCAATGAACAGAACCATGCTTAAGGTAAGGATTGATGATGATGTGGAAGCTGAAAAGGTTTTCTCTGTTCTGATGGGAGATCTTGTTGAGCCAAGAAGAAAGTTCATTGAAGATAACGCCAACAATGTCCAGAATCTGGATTATTAATCGGGAGAAGAAATGACAAAAAAAGAAGACAGCACAACAGGCGAGCTTTTTGCAAATATAAGACATGTTGAAATAGAAGATCAGATGAGAGGAGCATATCTTGATTATGCTATGAGTGTAATTATAGGACGTGCTATTCCTGATGTAAGGGACGGTCTTAAACCTGTACACAGAAGGATTCTTCATGCTATGAATGAAAAGGCCTGGAGAAGTGACAGACCATATGTAAAGTCAGCAAAGATTGTCGGTGAAGTTCTTGGTAATTATCATCCGCACGGTGACTCCTCTGTTTATGATGCAATGGTCCGTCTTGCCCAGGACTTTTCCATGAGAATGCCTGTTATTGACGGTCAGGGAAACTTCGGTTCTGTTGACGGAGACCCTGCAGCTGCATACAGGTATACAGAAGCAAGACTGAACAAAGTCGCTGAGGAGATGCTTAAGGATATAGACAAGGAAACTGTTGATTTTATATCCAACTTTGATGATACAAAAAAAGAACCTCTTGTTCTTCCAAGTGCTTTTCCGAATCTGATTGTAAACGGTTCTGACGGGATTGCTGTAGGTATGGCAACAAAGATTCCTCCTCATAATATGGGTGAAGCTATTGATGCAGCTGTTGCCCTTATTGACAATCCGGATCTTAATGTAAAACAGCTTATGAAGTATATAAAGGGACCTGACTTTCCGACAGGTGCCATGATTATGGGAACTGATGGTATTTATCAGGCATATTCCACAGGCCGTGGAACAATAAAAATCCGCGGAACAGTTGATATAGAGGAAGGAAAGTCCGGCCGTGAAAACATCATCATAACATCAATACCATATCAGGTAAACAAGACTGAACTCATAAAGAGAATAGCTGATCTGGTAAACGAGAAAGTTATTGAAGGAATATCAGAGCTCCGTGATGAATCAGACAGAAAAGGGATGAGAATTTTTATCGGTCTGAAAAAGGAGGCTAATTCAGGCATAATTATTAATCAGCTGTACAAGCATACTGCTGTTCAGAGCACATTCGGTATTATCCTTCTTGCAATTGTTGACGGTGCTCCGAAAATTCTGGATCTCAAGTCTCTTCTGAATCATTATATTGCCCACAGAAAGACCATTATTACCAGAAGAACACAGTACGATCTGAAAAAGGCAGAGGAACGTGCTCATATTCTGGAAGGTCTTAAGATTGCCCTGGACAATATAGATGAAGTCATAAAGATCATCCGTTCATCAAAGGATGTAAGTGATGCATCTGCGAAACTTATAAAGAGATTTTCTTTTTCTGAAATTCAGGCAAAGGCCATCCTTGATATGAGACTTCAGAGACTGACAAGTCTGGAAGTAAAAAAGATTGTTGAAGAACTGAAGGCTCTTATAAAACTCATAGCTGAACTGAAAGCTATTCTTAAGAGTGAAAAGAAGATTTATGAAATTGTAAAAAACGAACTTCTTGAAATCAAAGAAAAGTATAATGATGAGAGAAGGACTCAGATTGTTGCAGGAGGGGAAACTGATACTGATTTTGAGGTAACAGACCTGATTGCTGATGAGGATATGGTCATCTCTATAACCAACGACAACTTTATAAGAAGGCTTCCTGTAGATACCTATAAAAAACAGAAACGAGGCGGAAAAGGAGTTATAGGATTAAGTTCAAAGAGAGAAGACTTTGTCAGAATGATGACAACATGTTCCACCCATGATACTGTGTTCCTGTTTTCCAATAAAGGTAAGATTTTTGCTGTCAAGGCATACGAGATTCCTGTAGCCTCCAAAACCAGCAGAGGCAAATCATTGAAAGGCATCATAAACCTTGCAAATGAGGAATACATTACTGCTATTGCACCTGTTGACGGCTCAGAAGAATCCCTTTATCTGTGCATGGTGACAAAGAACGGCATTCTTAAGAAGATCAACATAGAAGATTTCAGGAATGTTAAAAAGGGAGGAATAATTGCCATCAGCCTTAAGAAGGATGATGAGCTTGTAGGAGTGAACACTGTTCAAAAGGATGATGATATTATCATTGTTTCCAGAAACGGTCTGCTGCTGAGAACCAATCTGTCAAAGATGCGTGCCATGGGAAGAGCAGCAGCCGGAATCATAGGCATGCGCCTTGAAGAAGGAGATTTTATCATTGGAATGGATGTGGTAAAGAAGGATTCATCCATGTTTATTATTACAGAAACAGGTTTCGGCAAAAGAGTGAACTATGATCTCTTTGCATCAAAAGGCCGTGGCGGAAAAGGAATGACCTGCATTAAGGTTGAAAAACACGGTTATGCAGTAGGTGTAAGATCAGTATTTCCTGATGATGAAATAGTTATTATGTCAAGATCCGGCATGACCATCCGTGTAACTGCACAGGAAGTTTCCAATCAGGGAAGAGCTGCAACAGGTGTTAAACTTCTTAACATCAGTGCGGAGGATGCTGTTACTGATTTTGCAGTTATCAGCAGCATAAGTGAATAAGGTGTAATAACTTAACTTCACAGACAATATAAAAAGGCTGCCTCAGGGCAGCCTTTTTGTCATATGAGAGATTATATATAAAGATTAAAAGAACTGAATTACCATACTCTGCTCATATACGGATATGGATTGATGGCAACGCCACCCAGCCGTATTTCATAGTGGCAGTGATTGCCTGTGGAGTTTCCGGTTGATCCTACATATGCTACAATCTGTCCCTTTTTAACGATCTGTCCCGGTGATACTGCAAGGGATCTGCAGTGTCCGTAAATTGTTTCAAAACCGTACTTATGCTTTATCTTTACCATGTTTCCGTATCCGCCTGCCCAGCCTGCAGATTCAACTTTACCCGGAGCCGTTGCACGGATTATGGTTCCGCTTGGTGCTGCAATATCTATTCCTGTATGAAAATCTCTTCCGTGTCCGAATGGTGACCGTCTCCATCCGAAAAGGGATGTTATATGTCCTGCATTTGAAACAATGGACGGGGAGTCCTGAATTACTTTGCTTCTTACATCTACGAAATTCTTAATGGTCCGTATTGTGTTTGTTGTAGCAATAAGATCTTTCTGCATATCACGGATGGTGAAGATTTCGGAAGGAAGTACAGGTCTGTTTTTCTCCAGTTCTTCGTCTTCAGCAGTCTCTTCCTCCACAGCTGCCCAGATTTTTGATGAATCTTCTGAACCAGCAGCCAGTTCATAGAGTTCTTCTATATCCGGTTTTATGTCATCTATAAGTTCTTCTATGTCTGCAGAAAGTTTTTCAAACCTGAGCAGATTGGATCTTATGTCATTATAGTCATTCATCAGCTTTTGCTCTTCCCTTCTGGCAGCATTGTCCTTCAGGACTGCATAGGCTGATGTGGCTATTATTATTACAAAAAGGAATGCAAAGAAGGCAATAATGAATTTTGATATCTGAAAGCTTATTATTTTTTTTTCATTATGCGGAATTAACATGAAGGTCATTTTTTCATGACCTTTTTTTATGTACTTTTCCTTCAGGACTCTGGCTTTGTTGCTCAGAAGCCTGGACTGTTCGGTCAGTTTAGCCTTTAATGTAATGCTGTTTTGTTCTTTCACTTTCATTGACGGTTTTCTCATTATTAACATATCGGTCCATAAATGTTAATAAAGCAACTTTTTTTTACTCTTTCTTTTCCGGAAGAATACAGACTCTTCTGCCGGAAATTTTAAGTCTGTCCTGACAGAAAAGGTTTACTGCTTCAGGAAGAATACGGTGTTCCTGAACAAGAATTCTTTCTGAAAGAGATGATACATCATCATCATCCAGAACCGGAACTGATGCCTGAAGGATGACAGGTCCTGTGTCTGTTCCTTCATCCACAAAGTGCACGGTACATCCTGAAATTTTTGCTCCGTAATCCAGAGCCTGTTTATGGGCATTCAGGCCTCTGAACGAAGGAAGGAGTGCCGGATGAATGTTGATTATCCTGTTTTTGAAAGCCTGGATAAAATAAGGAGAAAGAATATGCATGTAGCCTGCTGCCACTACAAGATCAGTTCCTGCTTCTGAAAGCATCCGGATCATTTCTTTTTCACATGCTTCCTTTGATTCAAAGGATGACGGAACAGCAGAAAAGGCCTTTATTCCCAGTTTTTCTGCTATGTTCAGAGCTTCAGCATCAATCCTGTCTGTTATGAGAATGCCAGGTTCAGCTTTTATGGTCCCATCCAGAATTTTTTCTGCAGCAGCTCTGAAATTGGACCCCCGTCCTGAGGCAAGAAATGAAACTTTTTTCATATCATGCTCCGTAAATGGCAAGATAGTCTTTTATTCTCTCCAGAATTTCGTCTGTCAGCACAACTTTTCCGTCTATTTCCCTGTTATGGAGGTAATCCATGATTTCACGGATTGTTACTATTGCCATGGTTTTAATGCCGAATTCTGCTTCTACTTCCTGCAGGGCTGTCATAGTTCCCTGTCCTTTTTCCATTCTGTTTACGGAGATGACAAGGCCGGTTATATCTGCATCTGCATGGGCTTTCAGCAGAGGAATGCTTTCTCTGACAGAAGTTCCGGCAGTGATAACATCTTCCACAATTAAAACACGGTCATGATCTGACGGTTTGCAGCCTATAAGTTCTCCTCCTTCTCCGTGGTCCTTTGCTTCCTTGCGGTTGAAACAGTAGTTTGTGTTGACTCCGTATTTTCTGTAAAGTGCTGATGCTGTACTGACTGCAAGAGGAATTCCCTTGTAGGCAGGTCCGTAAAGGATATCGAAACCGTCTTTGAGGTTTTCCTGTATGCATGCTGCATAGAATTCTCCAAGTCTGGATATCTGCTCTCCGGTTTTGTAGTTCCCTGTATTGATAAAGAAAGGCGTTTTTCTTCCGCTCTTGGTTATAAAATCACCGAAGGTAAGGACTCCTGATCTTACCATGAATTCCATAAATTCTTCTTTGTAGTTCATTTTATTCTCCGTTTTATATTCTCATTCTGCTGAGAGTTTCATCATCTGCCGGGGCAGATACCCTGACACTTTTGTAAAGAGTGCCTTTTTTGTAAACAAGTATAACGTCATCTGATGATTCAGGTTTTCCGTAACGGAAGACAGCTGATGAGGCAAAGTCAACATAGTCCTGTGAAGGATTTCCTGTTATTATGGCTGACGGTCCTTTGAATTCAGGTTCAAAAAACAGAGTGGCAGACGGCCTGTATTTGTTAAGTTCCTCTGTTTCCTGCTGATTTCTTGAAACTATGAGTTTTGATGTTTCGTCCAGTTTAAAATGTCTGCCGACTGTCAGCAGGAAGGAGTCATCCGGAGTGGATTCCGGCTGCATGTCAAAGAGGGCCTTCATTCTCCGGGAAATGTTTTCATCTGTCATAAGGCATCCACCTGCCGGGGATTCATACTCCCTGATTCCGTAATGTGCGGCAAGTTCCATCTGTCTGTATCTTCCTCTTCCGTTTATGTCCAGCAGCCTGTTCCTGTCGACAGTTCCGTTTTCTTCCACTGCTGTTGGTTTAAGAAGTTTTGCAGAAAGAGGCCTTAAAAGCCGGCCTTCAAGTCCGGTTATGTTTGCAATATGGTTAATGGTGTGTTTCAGCTGGGACATGGGTCTCTGTCCAACAACTTCCCCTGTTGCAACAAATTCCGCACCGGTTTCCCTCATGTATTCAGCGGCTTTTTTTATAAAATAGATTTTACAGTCTATGCAGGGATTTATGTGTTTTCCGTGTCCGTGGACGGGATTCCGGACCATGTCCAGATATTCTTTTCCGCATTTGTGATAAACCAGTTTAAGACCGATTTCTGCAGCAAGACGGGCGGCTTTTGTTTTTTCAGGATCAAAATCCATGGGATGAAAAGGAAGCAGACAGTGAAAACCTGTCAGTTCCAGACCCTGTTCCATTAAGATTTTTGCAGCGAGAAGGCTGTCAAGGCCTCCGGAGTATAGAAGTATTCCTTTATGAGCCAAAATTCAGATCCTGTATGCTTTGAAAAAAGATTTATTCTGTAAATGCAGAAACGGCTGCAAAGCAGCCGTTCCCTTTATTTATTTTCAGTTTTTTGCTCCAAGAGGGAAAGAAACGCCTATTCTTGCAAGGAAACCTGACATGTCCAGTTCCAGATTTTCTCTTTCAATTGAGGCTTCTATATCTGTCCAGCGCCAGCCTGCTTCAAGGAAGATGTTCATGTTTGCGGCATCGTATCCAAGATCATATGTTATGCCTCCAAGAGCCTGATAAGTAAGCCCGTTGAAAGTTTCATTTTTCCCTGTGCAGTTTGTGCGGGTCCAGGAGTATCCTAAACCTCCCAGAATATAAGGCTTGAGAGGAGAATTGTATTCTCCGACAGGAAAGGACAGCCTGAGGGTAAGAAGAGCAGGTATAGTGTAAAAGTCTGTATCTTCTGCTGTTGTTAATTCTGCATCTCCGACTTTAACTTTTTTGCCTTTGTCTTTTTTCAGCATGTCGAAACCTGTTTCAAGACCTATGGCAAAATATTTATTAACAGCATATTCCCCGAAAGCTTTGCTGTTAAAACCTGTCTGATCAGGAGCGTCCGGAGTGTTTATTCCAAGACCAAGACCTGCGTTAAACTGCTGTGCTCCGGCTGCAGATATCAGGCAGAAAAGAAAAATGGATGACAGAAGAAAAGAAAGTTTTTTCATAGATGATAACCTCTGTTGTGTTTTTTTGACAGAACAGACATATTCTGTCCGTAAGACATCACAGATTTTCAGTCGTATGTCATGAAAAGTCAAGCAATAAAAAGGTCAGACTATGGCATCGAAGAGGGTGCCTGGTTTTATGAAGGCTGATTTTAACTGAATGTTTCCGGCAGCTGTATATTCCCGGAAATAGCTGTTTCTGGCAGATTCGATTATCTGTCTGTGGAATTCCCTGTCTGCCTTCTGAAGATAAACATCTTTCCCTTCCTGCGAGGAAATACCCTTTATGGCTTCAACAGGTTTCTGCGGCCAGGCAGGCCATATATAGATTTTATCCCGGACAGCATTTCCTGCCTGGATTCTTGCCGTATTTATTTCTGATATTACTCCGGATACTCTCATATATTTATTATCGGTGAATTTATTAAATCCTTAAATCATATTTTTTCTTAAAAATGACTTGCATCCATGGTTTACAGATATATCTTTACAGCAGAAATAAAAAGATCCTGGGAGGAAGAAATGGGCGATTCGATTACATACAAAATACTTAAGGAACATCTTGCAGAAGGGGAATGTGTTCCGGGAAAAGAAATCGGAATAAAAATAGATCAGACTCTGACACAGGATGCTACCGGAACCATGGCATATCTTCAGTTTGAGGCTATGGGAATTCCAAAGGTAAAAACAGAGCTGTCTGTTTCCTATGTGGACCATAATACTCTCCAGATGGGATTTGAAAATGCAGATGACCATAAATATCTGCAGACTATGAATTCAAACTACGGCATATATTATTCAAAGGCAGGAAACGGAATCTGCCACCAGGTTCATCTTGAAAGATTCGGAAGACCGGGAGCAACTCTTCTTGGGTCCGACAGCCATACTCCGACAGGCGGAGGAATAGGCATGATAGCCATAGGTGCAGGAGGACTGGATGTTGCCGTTGCCATGGGAGGAGGTCCCTTTTTTCTGACAGCTCCCAGAGTCATCAACATCTGTCTTTCAGGAAGCCTGAGACCCTGGGTTTCTGCCAAAGATGTTATTCTTCAGGTCCTTTCCATTCTTACTACAAAGGGAAATGTGGGCTGTGTAGTGGAATATACAGGTCCGGGAGTTAAAACACTGAGCGTTCCGGAAAGAGCAACCATAACCAATATGGGGGCAGAACTTGGTGTGACTACATCCGTATTCCCAAGCGATGAAACCACAATGGCTTTTCTTTCTGCTCAGGGAAGGGGAAATGTATGGAAAGAAATTCTTCCTGATGCAGATGCTGTTTATGACAGAACTATAAATATTGATCTTTCCGAAGTTGAACCCATGGTGGCATGTCCTCATTCTCCGGACAATGTTAAGAAAGTAAAGGAGCTTAAAGGGCTGAAAGTAGATCAGGTTGCAATCGGAAGCTGCACAAATTCTTCTTATAAGGATCTGGTGACTGTTTCCAGAATTATGGCAGGTAAAAAGGCAGACAGCCGTGTCAGTCTGATAGTATCCCCCGGATCAAAACAGGTTTTCGAAATGATTTCAAGAAACGGAGCTCTGTCTGACATGATTTCCAGCGGAGCCAGAATTATGGAGTCTGCATGCGGTTTCTGCATCGGTTCCGGTCAGGCTCCGATTACAAAGGGAATTTCTCTGAGAACAAACAACCGTAATTTTGAAGGAAGATCAGGTACTGCCTCCGGACAGATATATCTGGTCAGCCCGGAAACAGCAGCAGTTTCTGCTCTTACAGGAGAACTGACAGATCCCCTGGATTTCCCTGCATCCAGATATCCTGAAGTTCAGGCTCCGGAAGCTTTTCATATAGATGATTCCATGATCCTGGCTCCAGGAAAAGAACCTGTTGAGATTTTCCGTGGACCCAATATAGGCAATCCTCCTTTTACCACGCCTCTTATGGATTCCATTTCCGGTGAAGTCGGTCTTAAGGTGGGAGACAAGATCACTACTGACCATATTATGCCTGCCGGGGCAAGACTTAAGTTCAGATCCAATATCCCTGAATATTCAAAATATGTTTTTGAAGGTGTGGATCCCTCTTTTTCCGGGCGTGCTGCTGCTGCAAGGGACAAAGGGACATGGACCTGCATAGTGGGTGGGCAGAGCTACGGACAGGGATCCAGCCGTGAACATGCTGCCATATGTCCCATGTATCTGGGAGTAAGGATTGTGCTGGTAAAATCCTTTGAAAGAATTCATTCCGCAAATCTGTATAATTTCGGAATTCTTCCTCTGATTTTTAAAAATCCGGAAGACTACGATGCAGTAAAACAGGGTGCCTCCTTCCATGCAGAAAATCTCAGGAAGCTGGTATCCGAAAGTGATGTGATTCCTGTTGAAATAGACGGAAAAACTGTAGAATGTGTTTTCTCTGCTTCCAGAAGGCAGAGGGATATTCTCCTTGCCGGGGGGCTTCTTAACTACACAAAGGCAGGAGCTCTTTCCTGATGACAGTCAGATCTGCAGAAATCAAAGAGCAGGCTTTAAAGCTGACAGATGTACTGATGAAGTTCCGGAATCTCCTGATCTTCATCAAAGGCTCTCCCGATCCTGATGCAATAGCCTCTTCCTGTGCCGTAAAGCATTTGTGTGAGCTTAACGGCATTAAGGCATCGGTGGTGGCTTCCATGCCCGTGTCTCTTGCTCAGAATCAGGTGTTTATAGACAGACTTAAACTGCCTTTTCATGTACGTCAGAATATCAGTCCTGAAGATTTTGACGGATATGTGATTCTGGATCATCCTTCTGCAGAAATTCCGGAGCTTGAGGATCTCCCATGTGCAGTACATATTGATCATCATGAAAAGGTGAAGCAGCAGAGGGAACCTTCCTTTTCCCTTATTAGTACAAAGGCCGGTTCTGTAAGTACACTGATGGCCCTTATTTTCAAAGAATCCGGGACTGATCTGCCACGGAGACTTGCTACTGCCCTTCTTTTCGGATTGCAGACTGATACGGATGATTTTTCTCATTTATCCGAGGATGACCGGGAAGCAGTGAGCTTCCTTTCCTCTCTGGCCGATATGGGACTTCTGAATAGAATTTCCGGTGTGCCTGTGTCTGAGTCTGTCATTTCCGGCATGAAAACAGCAGAGGAAAATATGGTCTTATATAAGGACTGGCTTATTTCCGGCATCGGTTTTACAGAGGAAAAGGACAGGGATACGGTTGCCTTAGTTGCAGACCGTATGCTTAAAAAAACCGGAGCTGACGTAGTCTTTATAGGTGCAGCTGTAAAAAGAAAGCATACTCCAAAACTTGTGCTTGATGTGTCTGTCCGTTCATCAAAGGCCAGAATTAATCTCAATTCCATAATAAAAAATATTACCCTTACTGGGGGAGCCAGAAAATACAAGGGTGCTTTTCAGGTGGATCTGGATTTTTTCAGATTCTGTGAGAATGAAGATGATCTGTGGCAGATGATTTTCCCTGTTTTAGTGGCAGCAGTGAAAAAACAGAAGGACAGCATGGTTCCTCGCAGCATGAAGAATCTTTTATCCAAACTGTCTGACTCTACTTCAAGAATTCTTTACAAGGCAAAACACTGATCAGAAAACCAGTGTAATGCTGAAGGTGCACTGAAAGGAAAAAATCTGTCTGCAGACAGATTCTGAACCTGTATCCATATAGTTTTCCAGAACCAGTTTTCCGGAAATATTTCCACGGAGATTTTCATTCAGTCCCAGATTCAGGGAACTTTTCAGCAGGAAAAGATCTTCCGGTTCCGCAGAAACATTTTCTGAACAGTCTGAACGGTTCAGTTTCATAATAAATTCGTTTCTCCAGACAGGAAGATCCTCAGAGTTCCATCCGGAAAGCAGATTCCTGAGTCCTGCAGGACTGTTCTCGTATACAATGGACAGATTCCAGGCAGTATTCAGTTCCCGGAATCCTTCTGTATCTGCCATATTGCTGTAATATATGCGGTCCTCCGGGGCACAGTTCCTGCTGATGAATTCATGAGCGGAATATTTTCGTATATCCACACCTGCATTTATTTTAAAAAAAGAAGGTCCGTTTTTAATGAAAAAACCTGCTTCAACGGAATGGGTGTTTTCCATAAGATTTGAAGTTATTTCCGAACAGTTTATAAAGGAATAGCCCGCATTTAACAGACTGTATTCTGCTTCCGGTTTTTTTTCTCTGCCTGAGGGCCTGAATATTTCGGAAGGACTGAATTTTACTGCAGCAGAAAGTTTTCCGTTTATCTGCTGAACAGGAATTCCGTTAATTCCGGATCTGGAACAGTTCTGATCAATGGAGGCTGAGGTTTCCAGATAAAACGGCCCCTGAGCTGCAGTCATGAAAAGACTCCAGGTTTCTGTCAGTTTAAGACTGTTAGTATAGTCAGGAAAGTTTTTCTGAACTGGAAGTTCCCTGTTCAGTTTTTTGTTTACATAATCTCTTGCTGCAGCTCCGGTTTTTCTTCCTGCAAAGAAGCAGCCGGGCCTGTACCGCAGCAGATTGAAGATGCTTCCTGAAATTCCGTACAGGGACCGGCTTATTCCGTATTTTTCACGGAATAAGCCGGTCCCCTCTCCTTCATAGGGAACAGATTCCTCTGAAAGACGGACTGCCCGGCTGAATGAGGCAGAAAGGGTTCGTATTCCGGACAGAAAGGGAATGCTGTGGAGACGGTTCATATCGGCAGGGACATTAATGCTGACGGATGCAGTACTGCAGGCATTCCTTGACCGCATAAAATCTCCTTCTGTACATGAATCCTTAAAGGAATCCTCTGTGTATCCTGCTTCCATGGATGCAGAAGGGCACAGGATACAGTCACAGAGTCCTGTTTTCAGCTCTGCCCTTCTGGTTCTGTTCAGGAAACGGAGATCCCTGCCGTACAGGAACGGGATATGAAATCCTCCGGCAAAGTCCTCTGACTGCAGGGAACTGCTTCTGTGGCCGGAAGATTCTGTCAGTTCTTCTGTGGAAAAGAATACTTCCGGTTTAAAGAAAAAATTCCTGCTGATGCAGCTCAGTTCCAGAGAGGAAAAAGTTTTCTGGATGCTTTCTGTTTCCTCTGGAGAAATCAGGTCTGAGAGATTTTTTTCTGACATGGAATTCCATGTGCGGATGATTTTCTGCGAGGAAAAGAAAAGTTCTGTTTTCCCGCGGATAACTGCGGAACCGGAAAGAAAATCATCAGCCTTATGACAGAAAACCAGAACAGGGGAATGATCTCTGGAAAAAGTTTTTTTCAGAACTTCGTTTCCCGAGACTGTTTCTGTAAAAGTATTTCTGTAAAACCTGCTTCTGTCGTAAAGATGAAGTTCCGGCAGCAGCGGATTATCCGGACGGAAGAAAAGATCAAAATCAACTGTACGGACAGCGGTCCTGCCATAGTTTTCTGAATCTGAAGAGTCATCTGCTGTCTTTTCCAGGGACCAGTTCAGAGATGCTTTCAGTTCCGGAAGAATATTTACGGCTGAACAGATCCTGGTGTTTTTTTCTTTTATTCCTGATGAACCTGTTTCAGGGGAGAAAAACTGTGCTCCCTTTTCATCCTGAATATATGTGAGACAGATGTCAGAAAACACAGGTTTTCCTGAATCTGTTCTGAAAATGGGCTTCAGTGTTTTTATTTCTCCTTCGAATCTGTGTGCTGAATCACGGACTGATTCCGGATCTGATGCACATATCTCATTGATCCATATTTTCCCTCTGCTGTCCTTCCCTTCAATGAAGATCTTCAGACAGCGCAGTTTTTTTAAGCTGTGTGTTCCACTGATCTCCGGTGAAAGGCTGCCTGTGGAATTTTCTTTAAGTTTCATGGTAATTTTTTCCCATTTCTCTGTTTGTGCAAGGGGGAAAATAAAATCCATGTAATCCGTTTCCGATGATCCGGCTCTGATTTTCAGAAGATCCCCTGGAGAACAGGATCTGCAGTTAAGCAGAAGTTCCATGGTCCTGTAGTTACGGATATCTTCTGTTTCCTGGAATTCTCTTTCTATGGAAACACAGGTCCCTCCGGCTGTACTGTATTCCAGTTCCAGTGCGGTTTCAGATGCGGTCTGCAGTTCTTCATCAGACATTCTGCCGTAAAGGGCTTTGTACATTCCTGGATCTGCTGCAGGCAGAGATTCCGGCCTGTATTCAGAATCATTCAGGCTGTTCAGATAAGTGATTTTCAGGTGATTTATGCCTGCAGGCCGGCCGTCAAATTCCGGGTTTTTCCATTTTGATGATACAAAGGCTATCCTGTCTATGTACAGTGTTCCATGAATCCCTGTATCTTTTTCCAGAATAAGTCTTACTGCTTCCGGAGACCGGAGTATCATTCTGTCTCCGGCACTGAGATTTCCTGTGTAAATACGGAAGGTTTTCCATTCATCCGATGCATGAATTATGAGGGTTTCAGTGGAGGTTCTGCTGTCATGGAATCGTACAAAATTTTCCTGTGTATCCAGAATTCCGTTCAGATTAATGTCTTCAGTATTCAGCACACCGTCTCCGGCTGTCATTGAATTCAGTCCCGGACCGGAACCGACAGCTGTCTCTGTATTCCCTCTGAAAGGAAAACCTC
>JAZRYV010000320.1:0-5354 GCA_045600925.1 Spirochaetota bacterium | reverse complement strand
TGCATAAAATGATTGACTGACTCGGGAAATAAGTGCCAACTGTTTTTGACAAAACCAATACCTGTAAATCTTCCATCAAAGGTACATACTTTTTCATCTACTCAAACACAGTTTTTTGCACCTGAGCCCTTTCTTTATCGGGGCTTTCCTGTAATCGGATAAAAGGGAATGTGGCAACCCTATAAAAGCAGAACGCTGTTTTGACATGTTTTTTCAATGAAATAAAATCCTGTTTATAGAACCGAAAAAATCCCTTAAAACCATCAGAAGAAAAGAGGGAAAACAAACAAAATACCTGTTGATAACTTTTTTTGAGAGAGGTCGTTTAAGGATTGTCAGAAAGAAAAAACCACCCCGAAAGGTGGTTCTTCTATTATAAGCAAACTATTCTATTTGCAAAATCACCAATTGAGAAATGTCCTTTGCACCCCCTCTTGCTGATTCTATATCAACAGAAACGTTTCCACACTTGCACTCAGTATATTCATCTGGACAAGATGGAATGACTGAATTACAAATTAAACACAAATAAAAAATGTTTTTACCAACGGGTATTCCACCATGTCCATTATATTCTATTACATTAATTTTTTTTCCTTTCATTCTACTATATTTCTTTTAACCTGAATTATTCATAAAGGAAGTAGTAGCTGTCTAATTCATCTACATGTTTTTTGGGAACTTCATAATCTGCCCAATCCTTCTTTTTTATGTCAATTCTTTGATTCTTTTTCTTGTCTTTATATCCGTTCGGAATATAGCACACGATACAATTGGCTGGTTGTGTACTATATTTTTTAATATTAAATTCTATTGCCCAGTCAGGGACGTATTTATTATCTATCATTCCTCTTACCAGCGTGAACGGATCTTCAAGATGATCCAGCATTTTTACCGACAGAAATTCCGGATAGTAATACTTGATCTCAAGGTCCTTGCAGAACTGACAGCGATGCCCGGGATCGGGGCGTTTCTTTGTCCGTCCGGACTCATAAGCCTCCAGTTCCTGCATATAGGTATCCTGATTGAAGTATTCCATGAATTCCTCGCGGCTCTTGTCCGTCTGTCCTATCCATATCATATATTTAAGGCCCAATTTTGAACCTTCGGAACCTTCAATGTGCGGCTCGAACTTATAAGAACCGAGATAATTGGTCTAGTGTAAAATAAGTTGCCACAATTTCCCCAGAATAATAAAAGAATAAAGATGAAAGGAACAGGAATGTCAAGGAAATAACGTCGTTACGATCAGGAGTATAAGGTACAGGCAGTGGAAAACATATACCTGCGAAATAGCAGCAGAGGAACTTAATATTCCGGCAGGGACACTGCACGGACGGAACAGTACAGAGCATGAACAGCGATGGAGAAGGTGTCACGATAATGCCAGATAGGAAAAGCATGTGGTCCATAATGAAAACAGAACTTCTGTATGGAAGATACAAAACAGAGAAGATGACAGTGTCACAGGTGAAGGCATTGGTCTGAAGATACTTCATGCATAACTGTTTTATTCCAGTCGCAGCTGGACTGCTGTAATTAAAGTTAATAAAAAGGAGTAAGAAAAAATTAATAATACAGAGCGAAAAAGCAGCAGAACTGTCTGCAAAAGTTCATTTAAATCAGTAACTTGAAAGAAAAATCGCTGCAGTTTTCAAAAAAAAAGCCCCTTTCATTATGAAAGGGGCTTTTTTATGCAGGCCAAGAGGGAATCGAACCCCCAGCCTACGGTTTTGGAGACCGTCGCTCTGCCTAATTGAGCTATTGACCTGTAAACTATAATGACATAAATACTATCATTCACAAAACGTCAAGCATTTCATATGTTTGTGTTTAATAATATTTGCTGTTGTAATCATCCTCAAATGCAAATTTTTCTCCGTCATCATCTGAACTGTTCAGAGGGGAAGGATAGTCTCCGTCAAAACAGGCTGTACAGAAATGCTTGTCAGTTCTGTCAATGGAACCGATCATATTTTCAATTGTCAGATATTCCACAGAGTCAACACGCAGATATTTTCTGATTTCCTCAATGGAGTGCGTGGATGCAATCAGTTCCTTGTGTGTGGGAATATCAATACCGTAAAAACACGGGAACTTTGTAGGAGCAGATGAGATTCTGACATGAATTTCTGTGGCTCCTGCGTTTCTGAACATTTTGATGATCTTTCTCATGGTGGTTCCGCGCATAATGGAATCATCCACAAGGACAACCCGTTTGCCTTTTACTGCAGAACGGATAACATTAAATTTAATTTTAACGCCAAAGTCACGGATGCGCTGTTCAGGCTCAATAAAAGTTCTGCCTATATAATGATTTCTGACAAGGGCCATTTCATAGGGAATGCCTGATTCCTGGGAATAGCCTATTGCAGCCCCAAGGGCTGAATCCGGAATTGGAACTACAATATCGGCTGAAGCAGGTGCCTGTTTTGCAAGCATTCTGCCAAGCTGAAGTCTCATCTGATAAACAGATTCATTGAAAATAATGCTGTCAGGCCGTGAAAAGTATATGTATTCAAAGATACAGAGAGCTTCCCTGTGTGGTGGGAAAGGGAAGAAGGATTTAATGCCTGATGCAGATATTTCCAGAAGTTCTCCTGGCTTCACTTCACGGATGTATTCGGCATCTATAATATCAAAAGCACAGGTTTCGGATGCAACAACCCATGAATCATTCAGCTTTCCAAGAACCATAGGCCTCAGTCCGTGAGGATCACGTACAGCATATATTTTTTCCCTGTTCATGACAAGAAGGGAATAGGCTCCCTTGACCTGGGAAAGTGCTTTCACCAGAGCATTTTTAAAATCATTTTCACCTGATGTTGCCATAAGATGAACTATGATTTCTGTATCTATTGTGGTCTGAAAAATATGTCCCTGCTGCTGCAGGCTGTATCTTATATCTGAGGCATTGGAAAGATTTCCGTTGTGTGAAAGAACAATCGGCCCAAGATTGGAATCGGATCTGAAAGGCTGAGCGTTCCTGAGAAAAGAAGCACCTGTTGTAGAATATCTGTTATGACCTACAGCCATTGTACCGCTGAGATCGTTTAAAATGTTTTCATTGAAAACATCAGTAACTTTTCCCATTCCTGCATATCTGTAAATATGATAACCGTCACAGGAAGCAATTCCAGCTGATTCCTGTCCTCTGTGCTGAAGAGCATAAAGTCCCAGGTATGTAAGTTTGGCTGCATTTTCTGTTCCGAAAATACCGAAAATTCCGCATTCCTCTTTCGGTTTTCCGTCTTCAAGTTCTTTGGCTTTTAAATCGGAGTTCATTTTTTATCCAGTTTTAAAATTGATGTTTCACATATATTAAAAGGTTCCTAACTGTAAAGTAATTTTATACTAAATATTTATGCAAATTTTTATTGTCTTGACTTATTGTTTTATGTTTTTATTCTCACAGAAAAGGAGAATGAAATGAATGATCAGAAGAACAGTACGGATTTGACGCCTCTTATGCTGGCAGCCCTGATGCAGGATGCGGAGAAGGCAGATATTCTTCTTAAAAAAGGAGCTGATCCTGATGAGAAGACAGGTCAGGGAATTACAGCTCTCATGTTTGCAGCTGCAAAAAACTGCCTTCCGGTCATTGATCTGCTTATCAGGGCAGGGGCAGATGTCAATGCTTCTGCAGCGCCTCTGGGTGGAACACCTCTCATGTCTGCAGCCATAGGCAATGCAGTGGAAGCTGCGGAAAGACTTCTGAAAGCAGGTGCAGATATAAATTTCAGGGATTATGAAGGCAAAAATGCCGTTCTTTTTGCTGTAAAAACAGAATCTGAGGAGATGCTTGATCTGCTGATTCTAAAAGGTGCCGATGTTAATCTGAAAAGAAAGGACGGATGGACACCAGTGCTGGAGGCTGCAAACAGGGACAGACCTGTACTTCTTGAAAAGCTTATAAAAGCAGGGGCTGATGTCAACTGTTCAGCTGACGGAGGCTGGACACCTCTGATGTTTGCAGCAGGAAGCGGTTCATCCGGCTGTATTGAACTTCTGCTCAGGGCAGGAGCCGAAACAGAAGCAGTTCAGGAAGACGGAATGACTCCGCTGCTTTCTGCAGTTCAGGCCGGGAATCTCTCCGCTGCAGAACTTCTTATAAAAGCAGGGGCTGATGTTAACCATGCAGACAGTGACGGCATGTCACCATTAATCTGGGCTGTTCACAGAGGTTCTCCGGAACTTGTGTTTCTTCTCATTAAATCCGGCTGCAGCATTGAACATGCCGGCCGGGATAAGCATACAGCAATGATGATCGCAGCTGACAAGGGACTTGAACAGATCTGTTCCATTCTTAAAGAAGCAGGAGCTCAGGAACACAGCTGTCATCATCATGAGCACCATGACCATTAAACTGAAAACAGGCATAAAAAGTGAAAAAGCTCATTGCAGTAATCTTTGATTTTGATGATACTCTTGCTCCTGATTCAACAACAGGATACCTTGCATCCAGAGGCGTGGACATTAATGCTTTCTGGAAAAAGGTCACAGATGAAATACGTTCAGGATGGGATCCGGTTCCGGCCTACCTCTATGAAATGATTCAGGCCTCTTTTTCCGGGAAATACGGAAAATTCACAAAGGAATCTTTTGAACAGTGGGGAAAAAATCTTCCTCTGAACAGAGGAATCCTTTCCTTCTTCAGCCGCATACGAAAATATGCATCTGAAAAAGATCCGGAAGCACAGATTGAATTTTACTGCATATCCAGCGGAATAGGGGATATTCTCCGTTCAACAAGAATTGCAGGTCAGTTTTCCGGCATCTGGGCAAGTGAATTCCATTACAGCCAGGACGGGGCAGTCAGCTTCCCGTCAAAAATCATCAGTTTTACAGACAAAACAAGATACATTTTTCAGATTTCAAAAGGTTTTACAGATGAAGTCTGGAAAGGAAATCCTTTCTGCGTCAATATGAAAGTAAAACCCTCTGAAATAAGAATTCCTTTTGAAAACATGATATTTGTCGGGGACGGGATGACGGATATCCCGTGTTTTTCACTTGTCATGAAAAATGGAGGTAAAGCAATCGGAGTGTATGACGGTAACCGGGAATCAAAATGGGGCACTGCCAGAAATCTTCTGGATCAGGGCAGAGTCATGAACCTGGTGACTGCAGACTACAGCCGCAGGTCAGACCTGTCCAATTCAATAATGATGGCTGTATCTTCAGTTATTGAAAGGATCCAGCTTAAAAGCTGACTTTTCAGGGATAATCAGGCACGCCCTGATGTTTCCTCTGTAAGTCTGAAAAAAAATTCTTCCATGAAACGGTTCCTTTCTGCGGCAATATCCCTGCCTTTTTCTGTCAGCATATGGTCCTTTACTTTCTTAAGCTTAACA
>JAZRYV010000319.1:0-9739 GCA_045600925.1 Spirochaetota bacterium | reverse complement strand
CCTGTACCTTATACTCCTGATCGTAACGACGTAATTTCCTTGACATACCTCTTCCTTCCCTCTTTATCCTTTTTTTATTCTGAGGAAATTCTGACAACTTTTTTTACACAAGCCCACTCGGGGAATAACTCCCTGCATGGAGACTCTCAGGGGAACAACAAACTCTCACTTGTGGTGGTAAAACAGGAAAACTAAAAGAATTTATCAAATTTAAACTTGACTACATTGAAGTGTCTGATGTACATAATTTTATGTACAAACAAATTAAAAAATAAGGTTTTATATGAACAAGGAGGTAATATGTACCAAACACTATTTGATTTTTCACAGAAAGAATTATCACAAGATGCTTTTCTTGCATGGCTTTTCCAGTTTGCTGATGAGAATGTCAAAAAAGAATATATCTCTATTACAGGCAAACCTACAAAAGAAGTAATGAATTTGGGAAAATGTGCGGTTGATATACTGCGATTGTTTACTGGAATTGATACTCTTGAGCCAAAAACCATTAAAGTCGAGAAGCAAAGGGAAAAAATAGATGTATGGGTAGAAATAGACAGCAAGTTTTCTTTGATTATTGAAGATAAAACAGAAACTGGTGAACACGATGACCAGTTGAGTACATATAAGAAAACAGCCGGCAAATGGTGTAAAAAGAATAATCAACAACTTTTTTGCTGCTATTACAAAACTGAATTCGTTACACCGGAAGAAAGAAAATCTGTTGAACGCCAAGGTTATAAAGTATGTGAAAGGAATGATGTACTGACTATTCTCAAGAAATATAAAGAAACAATTCTCCAAAATGACATAACAGAGTCATATTATTCATTCATTGAAAAGAAAGAGAATGAAGAAGCTTCATTTCTAACAACCAAACGTGATACTTGGACATGGGATCAGCATGTTGGTTTTTTTAGAGAGTTGGATTCTTTTTTCTTGGATGAATATCGTGATTGTGGATATGTTAATAATCCATCAGGAGGATTCAATCATTTTTGTTGGCATTTTTGTTCTCTTAAAGACAAGGTCCAATTATACCTTCAATTTGAAGATCATAAGTTATGTATCAAAATTTGCGATGTATATAAGAATCGATCTGAAACGAGAACAACTATGGTTGAAAAGATGAATAGCTTAGCCGAAAAATACCAACTGGAAATTGAAAAACCTCGTCGTTATGGATGTGGTGAATCTATGACATTGGGAATTGTGAATCCAAAACATTGGTTTGCTGAAAACAAAAATGGTTTTATTGATATTGATGAAACCAAAGAGAAATTGGTTAAACTAATGGAATTTGTTGATGATTTAGCTAAAAAAAACTGATTCTTGAAAAGTAATTGGTTATTCAAAGGTATTATTATTACTAATAATTAACATTAATTCAGGCCTCGGAAGTCGTCCGGGGCCTTTCTGTATGTGCCATAATACAGACCTGAATTCACAGCTCTGCAGTTTTTTATCAATCCCGCCTTTACTTTCCCCTTTTTCTGCATAATATACAGTATGCAGGATGAATAATAAATCACTGAAGATGTCATCAGACTGACAGAAAAAACAGAAAAGGTTCAGTTCATGGCCGATGCCTTTAAGCTGACCGAAGATGAAAAAAAACTTCTTAACACAGTATTTTTTACTGCCGGGAACATCAAAATGGACAAGGAAAAATCCACAGAAAAGATTGATGGTGCAATTGCCACGATAATGGCTTTGGACAGAGCTGTAAGATGTGGAAATGATAACAAGGCTTCAATTTATGAGGATAGAGGCTTATTTATCATGTAATTATGTGCTTGACAATACCCCCCCCATTTTAGAATTAATCAAAATTTCTATAAGGAGAAAAAAATGATTACATATGCAGCACAAAAAGGTTCATTCGTTAATGTCTACAATGAAAGAGGTGACAGGATATTCACTAGGGAAGGAGTATTAGTCACTTTTACAGCATTTTCAGTAACTCTTAAAAACGGATCTATCACCCACACCTACAATGATAGAGGTCAGATGATGTACACTAAACCATTAAATTATTTTTAGAACAAGGGACAAGCCATCCAACAGGACGGCAGGTTCCTCATATTCATTTTTCATGGGCGATCCAACTGCCGGAAAGAATGTAAATGAACGCTCTGCAATGCAGATGACCGCTGTATATGCATGTGTTCGTATACTTTCTGAAGCAATTGCAGGACTTCCACTACACCTCTATCGGTACAAAGATGATGGAGGAAAGGAAAAAGCAATAGATAACAGTCTGTACACACTTTTACATGATGAACCTAACCCTGAGATGACAAGCTTTGTCTTTAGGGAAACTCTGATGACACATCTTCTTCTCTGGGGAAATGCCTATGCTCAGATAATCAGAAACGGCAAAGGATAGGTCATTGCTTTATATCCTCTTATGCCTAACAAGATGACTGTGGACAGAGATGAAAACGGAAAGCTTTACTACCGCTATACCAAAGACAACACAGAAAAGCCACAGCGGCAAGGATTACTGCTTCAATCAGAACAGAAATCTGTCTCCAGTGGATCTTCACAAAATTCTTCTTCTCATTGATTGCATCAGAAAGGATGATGCCGGCGGTAAACGCCATAACCGGCCATAAATATTTTAATGCACCAGAGAAATCTCCGTCAGCAAGATTCACTCCGAAAAGAAGAATATTCCCGGTCTGGGCATTGGCAAAAACATGATCCCTGAACAGATAGGAATATGCATCCATACATCCGCCGGATATGGCCAATAGAATCCCGCAGGGGATAGAATCCGAAATCTGTTTTTTCACTTCAGTCTCCATAAACTGATTCCTATTCCTTTACTCTCCTCAGTTTCTGTCAACCTATAAACATACAGTAATTTCTCCTGATTACAGCCGAAACAAAGAAACAGCTTTTGATCCGCTGTCCTGCAGCTGAAATAATGCTTGCTTTCATAGAATATTCATACTGTACCATTCTGTATTATTGTTTTCTAATTTTATACATAAACGGATGCCGGATTAAAGCAGGAATATGCAGACTGCATCCGTCATCAGAGAAAACGGTGCTGTGAGGAGGATTAAATGAAAAAAGTAGGCATTACAGGTATAAGGAAGACCTGTAATGCAGACCTTATTGAAAAATACGAAAATCCCATTGAACATGCCTGCGATCTTCAGGAAGGTCAGGTTTTCACTGCTGAAGGCTGGGCAAAACCGGATGATTTCTGCGACAGTGCATGGGAAAGCATATCTCCCTTTGTCATGACACTCGCCCACGGAGGAGAAAATTTTTATGACGGATGGATGAAAAATCCCAGATCGGCCATGATCTCCTGCAGCGACGGATTCCGGCCTGTAAGCTTTCTCCTTGAAACAACAGATGAAGAAAACTGATTCAGCACTGAGGGGAAATTTATGAATCAAAAAACATCCGTCATTTCTGAAGAGTCTGCCATGTCACTGTTCAGGAGTTTATAAAATAATGCCAGTATCAGAAGAATACAGAAAATATATTCAGGACTGCCTGTCACGGATAAAGGATATCCGCATCCGCAGCATGATGGGAGGATATCTCATCTATTTCAGGGACAGACTCGCAGGAGATATAGGTGACGGAATGCTCCTTGTAAAAAGTACTCCTTCTTCCGACAGAATGCTTGCCGGATCGCCAATGGCATATCCATACGAAGAATCAAGAACTCTCATGCATGTAATAGAAGACCCTGAAGATACAGAATTCATCAGGGAACTTTTTGAGGCCATGTACAGCGAACTTCCTGAACCAAAGCAGAAACACAGACAAAATATCCCACGTAACAGCTCAGACCTGCCGGAGGCAGATTTCCCTGCAAAATAATTGACACTGACAGAAGAAATAATACTAATAACATAAGCAGATCATCTTGAAAAAATATACGAATGATGGAAATATTATGAAAAAAATAAAAAAAATATCTGCAGTTCTTGCTTTACTGTTTTTTTCAGTTTCTGCCGCAGCATCCATTACTGTAAAAGGAAAATCATCTTTAAAAGATCTGTACATCGATCTTGCTGATCAGAAGACCTATCCTGTAAAGATTCTTGCAGACTACCGGGATAAAGGCCTGTCCGGAGTTCTGGACCTGGGGACCTATTCCGCTGAGGAAATTGCTGCTTTTCAGCCGGAAATCACAGACTTTTTCAATCACAGATTTGACGGCTGGACATACAAAGACATTCAGAGAACAGATAAGCCTGCAGCCTGTTCCTGCCTCATAAAACCTCTTAAAGACGGCACTGTGCTGTTCGGCAGGAACATGGATCTCCCGGTCAGCTTCTACCCGGCATACATCTTCCGTACAAAAGGAAACGGAAAGGATACATATGACACTGTAAACATCAGCTACATTACACCGAACAGGGAAACCTTTGACCAGATTGCAGAGACATCATCTGTTGCGGAAAGGATGTACATGGCAGCTCCGTTTCTGGCAACAGATGTTATGAACAGCAGAGGTCTGGTACTCGAACAGAACATACGAAGCCACTGCCATGAAGCAGCCTGTTCAGGAACAAATCCGTCTTCAAAAGATCGAATATGCGAATCGCTTCTTCTGCGTCTGATAGGTGACCACTGTGCCACAGTCGAAGAAGCTCTGGAATTTGTAAAAAAATACAATATTTACTCTTCATTCTCTCAGGCAACAGACTGGCACTGTGCCATTGCCATGATGGATTCCACAGGAAGATACGGTGTCATGGAATTTGTATATAACAAAGCTGTATGGCACGAAGGACGGCCAGGCTTTGCCTGCGGACAGACAAACTTTTTCTGGGACAAAAAAGCAAACAAGGCATCTGACCTGAACATGGGAATCGGCAGGTGGCAGCAGCTTATGGAAGAATACAATTACATAAACAGTGCTGATGACATGGAAAGAGCCATGAGGAATGTCTGGTACTCAGAACTGATAACAGAAAATACTATGGCAAGGGACTGGCACACTGATCTGCTTACAGAATGGACAAGTCCTTCTCTCTCATCAATTCAGAACATCTTCATAAACCCGATTCTGGAATGGGCAGAGAAATATAAATTTACAGTTGATCCTGAAGAACTGACTCGGATTCAGAAACTTGCAGACCGTCAGGCTGCAGAAAACCGTATTTTTACAGAAGAATACGTTCAGTCTCCGGAAGGGAGATACGATGTTATCACTTCAAACGATTTTTTTGTTAAATACTTCAGCATGCTTCCAGCTGAAGAGAAAAAGCTTTCCGGAATGATGGAATCCTCAGTAATCAGCTATGTTACAGACTCAAAATCACTGACATATAAAATTCATTTTTTTGAAACAGATGACATATACTATGCAGGACTCTACGATACAAAAATTGTCACTGCAGGAAGAAACTGGCCTCTCAGATTTGCCGGGGCTTTTATTGTTATTGCAGCTGCAGTCATTATGTTCAGAAAGATGAGAAAAGAACGTCTGATATTTTAAGGGAAAATACGGAGGGAAAATGAAATATCTTGTAATAGGTTCAGGAGGAAGAGAACACTGCATTGCATGGAGGCTGATGACAGACGGCAGTGCAGATGAAGTGTTTGTTGCTCCAGGAAACGGAGGAATAGCTCCTGAATTCAGAGTTAATCTTAAGGTTGATGATTTTGCAGGTATTGCATCTTTCTGCAGAGAAAAAAAGATAGATATGGTCATGGTAGGGCCTGAAGTTCCCCTTACCCTTGGAATTGTGGACTACCTGACTGAACAGAAGATTCCGGCCTTCGGTCCGACCAAAGCCGCAGCACAGCTGGAAGGCAGCAAGCTGTTTGCAAAATATATTATGAATAAATACTCTGTTCCCACAGCAGAATTCCATGAATTCAGCGGGAAAGATGAAATTCTTGAATTCCTGAAAACCGCAGATAAATATCCCATGGTCATTAAACTGGACGGACTTGCTGCCGGCAAGGGGGTTGGCATACCGGCAGACAAAGCTGAAGCTGAGGCATTCGTTAACGAAAATGTAAAGGCTGACACAAAGGTCTTTACAGAGGAATTCATTGACGGGGAGGAAGCATCCGTCCTTGGCATCTCCGACGGCCGGAACATAAAGTGCCTCATTGCAGCTCAGGACCACAAACGCGTCTTTGACGGAGACCGGGGACCAAATACAGGAGGAATGGGAGCCTATGCCCCTGCCCCTGTCGTAACAGAGGAGCTCCGGGAAAGAATCCAGAAAGAAGTCATGGAACCTGTTATAAACGGAATGCAGCAGGAAGGAATTCCTTTCAAAGGAATCCTTTATGCCGGACTTATGATCAGCGGCAGTCAGATAAAAGTTCTGGAATTCAATGCACGTTTCGGAGATCCGGAAACACAGGTCATCCTGCCGCTGCTGGACTGCAGGCTGGGAGATCTGCTGCAGGCATCAGTAAACGGCACAATTGACAAATGCGACATACGATTTTCAGGAAAGCATGCAATCACAGTAGTCATGGCCTCCGGAGGATATCCGGGAAGCTGCAGAAAAGGCCTTCCTGTACATGGACTGGAAAAGGCAGGGGCTCATGCAGATGTAAACATTTTCCATGCGGGGACCTCGGAAAAGGACGGAATCATCTCTACAAACGGAGGCCGTGTCCTGAATATTACGGCTTCAGGGGACAGCCTTCTTTCCGCAAAGAATGCAGCCTACGAAGCCATAAAAGATATATCCTTTGAAGGATCCTTTTACAGAAAAGATATAGCACACAGAGCACTTTAGACAGCAGGCAGTCCGGACCTGTTCCGGACTGCCTGCTGTCCTCAGGTCTTGTTGTATAAGTCCGTCAAAATAAAAAAATACTTTACAACTCCATTAATTGTTTATTATACAGTGTAAAAATACACTGTGTATTTAAGACAGAAAAACCAGAACAAATGTTCTATGGAGAAAAGGTTTCTATGGACTTTTTTAAAGGAAGCTCTGATTATGTAATTTCACCAGATCTGAAGGATGATGTGAATGTTTCCATTGCCCTTCAGCGTCCTCTTATTGTTAAAGGAGAACCCGGAACAGGGAAAACTCTTCTGGCCCATGCGATTGCCAGAGGACTGAACAAGCCTTTATACATATGGAACATCAAATCAACCACAAAGGCAAAAGAAGGTCTGTATGTTTACGATACTGTACAGAGACTTAATGATGCACGTTTCGGGGAAGGCGATGTTTCCGATATAAAAAAATACATAAAGCTTGGGAAACTTGGGGAAGCCTTTAATGCAGATGAACAGGTTGTTCTGCTCATAGACGAAATCGACAAGGCCGATATTGAATTTCCCAACGACCTTCTCAACGAGCTTGATGAGATGTCCTTTTACATTCCGGAAACCAGAGAAACCATAAAGGCTAAACACCGTCCTGTTGTAATCATTACCTCCAACAGCGAAAAGGAACTGCCGGACCCCTTCCTTAGAAGATGTATTTTCCACTACATAGAGTTTCCGGATGAAGAACTGATGCAGGAAATTGTCAAAGTCCATTATCCTGATATTGAAAACAAACTTCTCCACGAAGCACTGCGTAAATTCTACTGGATAAGACAGTTTGACATGCTCAGAAAAAAGCCATCAACCAGTGAACTGATTGACTGGCTGCAGGCCCTCATCGTTGGAGGAATTTCTCAGAAAAGCCTTGAAAAAGAACTTCCCTTTGCCGGGACACTTCTAAAGAAAAAGGAAGATATAGATCTCCTTTCAAAATCAGGGAAGAATCATTACGCATACAACAGATCATCAATGACCAGAGATGTTTACTAATTTTTTCTTTAACCTTAAGGCCAGAGGCATTCCTGTTTCCATGCATGAATGGATTGCCCTTCACCAGGCTCTGGCCATGAACCTGAACGGCTGCAGCATGACAGGCTTCTACCATGTTGCCCGATCTGTTCTTGTTAAAAACGAAATTTTTTTCGACAGGTACGACCTTGCCTTTCTGGATACATTCAAGGGCATAGAGACATCTGACAAACTGCTGGAACAGATAATTGAATCCCTGCAGAAAGTTAAGGAACTTAATCTGTCAGAAGAGGAAAAGCGTGAACTGGATGCTCTGGATCTGGATCAGATCATAAAAAACTTTGAGGACCGGCTTAAGGAACAGTGGCAGGAAGGCTTCACTCCCCATGTGGGAGGAAGCCGGTATATCGGAACAGGAGGCACATCCACTCAGGGAGCCTGGGGATATAATCCTGCCGGCGTACGTATAGGACAGGGTGTTTCCAGACATAAAAAAGCCGTGCAGATTGCAGAAAAAAGGACTTTCAGGAATTATTCCAATACAGTCACTCTGGATACAAGACAGATGAGAGTTGCCATGTCCCATTTAAGATCTCTTCTGCCTGTAGCCAGCAGCGACACTCTTGATATGGATGCCACCATAGCAAAAACCTGTGACAATGCAGGAGAGATCGAACTGGTATGGCAGTCAAAGGAAAAGAAATCCTCCAAAGTAGTTCTGTTCATGGATGTAGGAGGTTCCATGACTCCTCATGCCAGAATGGTGGAAAGACTTTTTTCCGCTGCATCCTGTCAGCTTACGAAATTCAGATATTTTTATTTTCACAACTGTCTGTATCAGGATTTGTGGCTGAATGTGGAAAGAAACGATTCCATCTCCACAATGGATTATATAAAAAGCGAAGATGCCGACTACAAGGCCATAATAGTAGGTGATGCAGAAATGGCCCCATCAGAGCTTACCTGGATCAACGGGGCTGTGGACTACTGGTACCGGAATGATGTTCCGGGAATTGTATGGCTTCAGAGAATACGGGAAAAATTCAAAGATGTTATCTGGCTCAATCCACTGCCTTCCGAGACCTGGAACAGTGTAACCAGCATCCGCATGATCAGACAGCTTTTTCCCATGTTTGAACTCACTCTGGAAGGTCTGGACGAGGGAATCAGATTCCTCATGACAGGTAAAAGCAGTCTGTACAGTCTCTGATTCCAGGAACGACTATTCCAGCTTACCTTCTATCAAAAAGAAATAGTCCCTTGCAAGCTGTCTGATATTTTCTTCGGGCAGAGTTTTTATAATCCCTGGTTTTGAAACAATGTCCTTCTTCCCCGTTTTACCCGCAACGAAGCTCACGAAATTGGACGCTGCAATTCTGTGAGGATTTATGGAATTATAGTTGAGATAGCTGTACAGAATGGACAGTCCCAGATATGGTCTGGAATAAACTGTGCTTACCAGAGCAAGTTCCTCACCGTTCACCTGATCAAAATAGTTATATCTGTTGTTAATGTATTTATGGGTCAGCTCATGAATCACAAATGTTTCCCAGATTTCTTTTCTGATTTCATGGTTCAGATCCGTCTTCCCGTCAAAGGCCTTATGAATGCAGAATCTTATGTCATCAGTTATTCTAGACCCCACAAAGAACATGGTCTTCACAGGTCTGTCTGCCATTATATGTGATGCAATCAGACAGTCATTGGCTACTTCGTCCTGACTGATGTAGATCATATCATAGTAAAAAGTCGAGTTGCTGGTGGAAAACTCATCATAATACAGATATGGACGTATATTATAAATACGGCCGCCGTTATCTATTAAAGGATGCCGGACAGTAATCTCCGTCCTCTTGCCGTAAATGCAGTAATCAAGTGAAATACGCTGACTGCCTGTATTGTTTTCCCTGGAAAATTTCAGAACGATATTGTGCCTGGCCAGCTGAACCTCATAGTACAGGAGCTGTGCATCGGAAAAATCAT
>JAZRYV010000318.1:0-6044 GCA_045600925.1 Spirochaetota bacterium | reverse complement strand
AAAAAACCCGTTTTATTAAACGGGTTTTTTTTGCTTTTTCAGAAGATAAGCAGTTTTTATTATGATTATTCAGGCACAGCAGCTGTTAATCCTCGCTGTAAACAGTAAACTCATTCCTGTCTATAACTGATCCGTCCTTGTTGTTTATAATGCATATACAGTAGTGTCCTGGAGGATAATTCACGGCAGCCCCTGTTACGGCAGGTTTGTCAGGAGCAGCATAATCAGCCCATGCTGAAACTTCTGTCCACATGATTTCCTTTTTCTGTATAATCACAGAAACATCTGTCTTTACTGCAGCATTCTCAAAAGTATATGTCCACAGCAGATCCTCTCCTTCGGGAACTTCAGGTCCTTCCGGGACATATCTGTAAACACTCTCCATAGGGGTTCTGAACCCGAATCTTCCTTTCGGTTCAAAACAGGAACAGGTTATTATAACTGCCATAAGGCATATGGCTGATATTAACCGTTCAGGCCTGAATTTAAAGTTTCTGTCTTTCATTCCACCTTATACTGATCCCTGTCCAGTTCTATTGTTTCTTTTCCGTAATCTCCGGCATTTTCCTCTGACCGGAAAGAAGGTCTCCTGTGCTCAGAACGTACTGAACCGGTGAATCCTCTGTAAAGCCCCAGACCGACAAGAAACCGGAAAACTTTTACAGCAATAACGATAATAAGAAAAAAAACAATTATTTTTAAAATCATTCTGCCCTTTCCCTCCTTAATCCATGAAGGAACTATTTTGCTTTTGCATTAATAAAAAAAAGCACATCTTCCGGGGAAACAGAGATTATTTCCAGCCCCTCCGGCTGTTTTTTCCATACTGCCTTAACAGGAAGACGTATTTCCTTTTTACCGGCATGATTTTCTGCAGATTCAAGTCCGGAGACATCTGCACGGACATCCAGAAAGTCTGCAGCAGCATCATCAAACATGCCCCTTAGATTTACTGTAACAAGAGAGTCGTCTGCCTGCACAAGCTCGCACCAGGATGGCTGTTTTTCAACGGAAACAGGAACCTTCACTTCATAAATGGATCCGTCCTTTCCAACCGGAATCATTACCTGAACAGAGGTATCGCTCACTTCAACAGATGACAGCCTGTCCAGCCTGAGACCTGTCTCCAGAACCATATCCCTGCTTGCACCTGAAACAGAAATATCTGCAGTGGGAATTTTGTCTATTTTGTCAAGAACAGAGCCTGCTCCCCTGATTTCCACAAAATCAGGCTTAACACTTGCAGCACCTGCATAATATCCCTCTGCCGGAGAACCTGAAATGGAAATAATCACAGGAACTTTTTTCACTGACATCATTTCCACAGTCACATCAACCTGACTCTGGACGGGTTCTACCTTTATTGTTTCCGGAATATCCGTTCTCTGAATCTGCACAGGATATAAGGCTGACCCTGGTCTGCAGTTCTGCAGATTAACAACAGCTCTGAGATTCTTCAGCTGGACAGTTTTCAGCTGTTCCTTCCTGCCCTGAACCAGAACAGATATATATTTATTTGATACCTTGTATACGGTCATGTTCTTGGGAAGATTTTCCATATTCAGAGGAATACGGAACTTTTCCTCACCGACACTGCTTTCGGAAATATAGCCCCACAGCCCCAGTGCAATCAGAAAGCATACAATTTTAGGCACAAGATCATATTTTGCGGCAGCCGCCTTTACCTTTTCTATAAAACGGTTCATCAGTTTTTATACTCCTGATAGGCTGTTTTTGGATTAAGAAAGAAAACGATCATGTTTTTAAGATCCGCTTCCTTTATCTTTGAATACATCTTCCCGTTTACCATAACAGATATGTGTCCTGTTTCCTCGGAAGTTACAAGGACAAGGGCATCTGATTCCTCTGCAATTCCAAGAGCAGCCCTGTGTCTTGCACCGGCCTGTTTCTTCAGCTGTCTGGAATCGCTTAACGGAAGATAACAGGCAGCAGCAGCAATTCTTCCGTTCTGAATGATCATTGCTCCGTCATGAAGAGCTGTATTCGGGAAAAAAACTGTACGGATCAGTTCATCGGATATGTCAGAATTCAGGATGACACCGGATTCCACATAGCTTTTCAGCCCGGTTTCACGTTCTATGACAATAAGGGATCCCACTTTCTCCGAAGACATGGTAAAGATTGCACTTACCAGCTCATCCATATGAAAAGAATCCTTTACATCGGAACCGGAAAGCCAGTGCCTCTGCCCGAACTTGGTTATGATTCTTCTCAGTTCAGGCTGAAATACAATTATCACAGTAATAAAAAGAGATGCCGTGACATTCTTGATAATCCAGTCCAGCGTATCCAGTCTTAGAACACCTGCCACAACTGCCACTGCAAAAATGGCAATAAACCCCTTGAAAAGCTGGATTCCTCTGGTCTTCCTGAGCAGCAGATACCCCCAGTAGAGAAGTCCGGCTACAATGACAATATCCACCACGTGTCTGAAATATTCCCAGAAGCCGGAGATATACATGATCAACTGTTCTAACATATTCTGATCTCTCAAAGAATTAAACTTTCATAAGTTCTGCCGCTGCAGCCACAGCCAGCACATGGGATTTAACATCGTGCACACGGATGATGTCAGCCCCGGCCAGCACTGCTGCCGTATTCAGAGCAAGAGTTCCAGGAAGAAGATCTTCACCGGAACTGTACAGTCTACTGATAAGGGACTTTCTTGACAAGCCTATAAGTACCGGGAATCCGATTTTTTTTATAAAACCAATATTTTTTATAATACGGTAATTATCCTCCGGTGTTTTGCCGAAACCAATGCCCGGATCCAGTATTATCATGTCCTTCGGGACTCCTGCACCTTCTGCCATGCGGGCTGATGATGCCAGAGCAGAGCATATATCCTCCATGAGGCATTTATACTCTGTGTTCTGCTGCATGACAGAAGGTCTTCCTGAGGTATGCCCCAGGATCAGTCCGCAGCCTTTTTCTGCCGCAGCCCGTAATATGTCAGGATCAAAGGTGCCTCCGCTTATATCGTTTATTATCACAGCCCCAGCATCTGCGGCGGCCTCTGCCACGGAAGCCTTTGATGTATCGGCAGATACGGGCAGGCCGGTCTCCCTTGCCACTGCCTCAATAACCGGACATATCCGGTCAGTCTCCTCCTGAGCAGAGACAGGCTCAGCACCGGGACGGGTGGATTCCCCGCCCACATCTATGATTCCGGCACCCTCCTCAGCCATCCGGACAGCCCGCTCCAGAGCCCTGTTCCGGTCAAAAAACAGTCCTCCGTCGGAAAAAGAATCCGGTGTAACATTGAGAACCCCCATTACAGTGACTTTCCCGGGCTTCCGCATAAAATACGTTGGCAGGTAAAACATTTTCCTATTTTATTCTCAGCATATTTTTTTAAGAGTTCCGGACATCTTCCGGTCCTCTGTTAAATACAGTATAAAACAGTTAAGGTCAAGAAATTTTCCGGAACAGATCACTTCATATGGAAAAAATTAATAAATCTGTTCAGACAAAATAGAATTGATTATATAAATCAGCGATTTAACAATGGATTTAACCGGTATAATATTTTTGGAGGATATTTTATGGAAAAACTGTTTCATCTTAAAGAAAGGGGAACAACAGTCCGTACGGAAATAGTAGCAGGGGCAACAACCTTCCTTGCAATGGCCTACATACTGTCTGTAAACCCGAATATGCTTTCTGCAGCAGGCATGGATGCAGGCGGGGTTTTCACTGCAACAGCAGTAGCCTCTGCCTTTGCAACACTTATTATGGCATTTGTTGCAAATCTGCCTGTGGCCCTTGCTCCGGCAATGGGGCTCAATGCCTTTTTTACCTTTACTGTGGTTCTTGGAATGGGATACAGCTGGAAAACAGCTCTTACAGCCGTATTCATCGAAGGTATTATTTTCATTCTTCTGTCACTGCTTAAGGTTCGTGAAGCCATAATAAAAGCAATTCCTGCCAATCTGAAAAAAGCAGTTGCTGTAGGTATAGGCCTTTTCATCACAATTATAGGTCTTGTTAACGGAGGCTATGTAACAGGCAGTGCAGGTACAATTATCTCCTTCCTTCCTCTTAAGGGGACAGCCCTTCTGGCTACAATAGGTCTTATTATTACAATGATCCTTTTCTGTAAAAAGATAAAGGGTGCAATTATTATAGGAATGCTTGCCACAACAGCTTTAGGTATTCCTTTCGGAATAACACAGATCCCGGAAAACTTCAATCCTGTATCAATGCCTCCATCTCCAATTTTCTGCCAGTTTGATTTCACAGGAATTCTTACAGTAAAATTCTTCACCGTATTCTTTACACTTCTGTTTGTTGACATGTTCGATACACTCGGAACACTTATGGGTGTTGCAGAACAGGGAAATCTGAAAGACAAAGACGGAAATATCAAAAATGTAAACAAGGCCCTTCTGGCCGACTCCATAGGAACAACAGTAGGAGCCATGTTCGGAACTTCAACAGTATCCAGCTATGTTGAAAGTACAGCAGGGGTTGCAGAAGGAGGAAAAACAGGTCTTGCTTCCCTTGTTACTGCCCTGATTTTCATAATTGCTCTGTTCCTCAGTCCTCTGTTCCTTCTGGTACCAGGTGCAGCCACAGCCCCTGCCCTTATAATCGTAGGTTTTATGATGATGAGAGCCGTAGGAAACATAGAATTCCAGGATCCTACAGAAGGAATTCCTGCTTTCATTGCCATAATGTCCATGCCTTTTTCATACTCCATTGCAACAGGTATTTCCTGGGGCGTAATGAGCTTTGTAATCTGCAAGGCTGTAACAGGAAAATTTAAAGATATTACTCTGGTTACATGGATTCTGTTTGTCATCTTCGTGGCAAAAACTGTTCTTGATGCCATGTAACTTCTTCTTCCCGGCGGACTTCTGTCCGCCGGGAAGACCTCATTTTCTTCATTTTTTCGCCATTTTTACCTATAAAATACTTGCATAGTACATATATTTCTGAATTTTTGTTTTGAACCTTCTTTAAGGTTTATTTTTAGGGAAGAAAACCCATGAAGCAAAACAGGAGAAAATCATGACCAAAAATTCATCAGACATTTCTCTATGTCCTAATCCTCTTGTACAGTTCCTTGGAAAACCGGCTAAAGATTTTACAAAGGCCGATATCATAAGGTATATTACAGAGAATAACATAGAAATGCTCAATTTCCGCTACTTAGGTGGTGATGGAAAACTAAAAACTTTAAATTTTGTTATCACAAGTCTCCAGCAGCTGGATGACCTCCTTTCAAGCGGCGAACGGGTTGATGGATCAAGCCTTTTCTCTTATATAGATGCACAGTCCAGCGACCTTTATGTTGTCCCCAGATACAAAACAGCATTTCTCAATCCTTTTACAGAGATTCCAACTGTTGATATTCTCTGTGCCTACTTTGACAAGGACGGAAATCCTCTGGCAAGTGCACCTGAAAATGTCATGAGAGCTGCTCACAAAAAGCTTGTTGAAAAGACAGGCTACAGCCTCAATGTAATGGGAGAACTTGAATACTACGTAATTGCAGAAAAGGAAGAAGTGGATATGTCTTATCCTGCTCTTGATCAGAAAGGATACCATGAATCACTTCCATATGCAAAATTTGAAGCCATCAGAAAAGACTGCATGAAGGCAATAGCCCAGGCAGGAGGACTGATCAAATACGGTCATTCCGAAGTAGGAAATTTCTCTGATGACAAATACTACTACGAACAGAATGAAATAGAATTCACTCCTACAGAAATGGAAGATGCTGCAGACCAGCTGATCATTGCAAAATGGATGATCCGCATGATCGGAGCCCAGTACGGTGTAACAATCAGCTTTGCACCGAAAATTACTGTAGGAAAGGCAGGAAGCGGTCTTCACATTCACATGATGCTGAAAAAGGACGGAAAACCTGTTGTAGTAGAAAACGGAAAACTCAGCGATGCTTCCAGAAAGGCTATTGCAGGAATTCTTGACATAACACCTGCCATCACAGCTTTCGGAAACAGCAATCCTACGTCATATCTCAGACTTGTTCCTCATCAGGAAGCACCTACAAATAT
>JAZRYV010000317.1:0-2561 GCA_045600925.1 Spirochaetota bacterium | reverse complement strand
GGAGACGATTTTTCTCTGCTTTATTGCCAGATAGTCGTTGTCCACTCCGAACACTCTTGATTCTGTGGAGTATTTCCCGTTTTTGACAAGCCTTGCTCCGCATGGACCCAGAGGGGAAATGTAATCTACATCACCGAATATATTTTTTATGTTTTCCAGATCCCTGTCCTGGAAGCGGCATTCATCTCCTTCAACTGCAACTGCGTTGTAGCCGAAAGTCTTAATCTGTTTAAGGATGGCTTCGCTTGCACTGCTGCCTATGCCTATCATCATAATTACGGAGGAAACACCGATGATAATTCCCACACTGGTAAGGGCTGCCCGAATCCTGTTTTTGGTAATTGCCCGGACTGCTGTGATTACTGCATTCTGAATGTTCATAGCTGTTCTTTTTTCTTATTACTGATGTATAACCGGTGTTTGTCAAGAAATATCTTCTGCTCTTTTTTATGAAAAAATAATTATTTCTTTATATGCAACCGGTATGAATTAAAAATGTCCATAACAGCAGAGAGGCTGATGCAGAAACCCCTGTTCTTTTTCAGGAATAATTTGACAAAAAGCCTGTGGCCTGTTTTTGTGCTAAAATAAAACAGTCATGAAAATTTATCATTTGAAGGAAAACGAAATATGAAAATGTGTTTAAAAATTCTGCTTTGTGCTGCAGCAGTAATAACTGTTTCTTCAGGAGTCTTTGCCGGAAGCCTGGATCTTCTTTCCAACAGAAGTGCCAGAAATGTTATGACTCTTTCAAGAAACGGAGCCCTTGATTCAGCAGATATTGTCGCATATAATCCGGCCGGAACTGTTTTTCTGAATGAAGGGTTTGCCCTGGATTTCAGCAATCAGCAGCTTTTTAAACCCTACAGACAGGATCTTGAAATGACTGGGGAAGGTGTTCCCGGAATGGAAAACTGCTACGACATAAGCCGTACTTCCGACCAGTGGCAGCCCACACTGTTCCTTCCGAATCTGTATCTTGTCTATAATTTCGGAAAGAAAGGTCCTGTAAAACTGGCAGTTTTCGGTGAGCTTGGGGCAGTAGGAGGAGGCGGAACCCTTAAGTGGAACGGCGGAACAGCAGGAACAAACGTTGCCATGAACGGAATCATTATAGGTCTGAGACAGCGTGCTGGTATGAATCTTGGAACAGTTGCCTCACAGAAATTTACCGGCAAAAGTGCCTATTACAGCGGAGCTCTGGGAGTATCCTGTGCTCTTCCGGGTGAAAAGATTTCAGTAAGTCTGGGAGCAAGAGGAGTGTGGGCTCAGAGGTCCTTTTCAATGAGTTCAACCGTTAACAATACAGCTGAAGATACCCATACTGTTCTTACTGCAAAGTTTGAGTATGAGGCAAAGGGAGTTACTCCAATATTCGGAATCAACTTCAGACCGGATAACAGGATGGTCATTTCTGCCCGTTATGAAATGGAAACATCAATGGAATTTAAGTACAAACAGAAAACTCTTTCTGCTGATGGAAACAAACCTGGTTATGCATTTGCTCTTAGTGAAGCAGCTAAAAAATTTCTGAATGACGAGGCAGATATAAAAGATGGAAGAAAGTTCCATCAGAATCTTCCCCACATCATTGCCCTTGGTTTCGGATATGATGTTACAGAAAAAACGAATGTGGTTCTTTCCGGCACACTTTATATGATGAAGGAAGCCGCTATGGGCAGAACAGAAAAATATTTCAACAACGGATGGGAAGTTGCTCTCGGAGCCACACATAAGCTGCTGGACAATCTTAAAGCCGGAGCCGGTGTTATGTACACTGAGTCCGGTGCAAAGACCAGCTTTTTTGAAAATACAAGAACAGGTCTGAATGCCAGTGCAAATCCTACACTTGATTCCGTCTCTTTCGGAATAGGAGGAACATACACATTCGATTCCGGCATAGATCTGACTCTTTCTGGCTTGTATGTGCATTACATTCCATTTAAGTATGATTTCTCCTGTGGTGTCGGACCTGAAAAAGATTATACCCTTTATGCCTCAGGAGAGTACTGCAAGGATGTGCTTGCTTTAGCCTTTGGCATCGGATACAAAATGTAAATCATGCAGTCTGTTTATTGTAAAAAAAGACCTCCTTACGGAGGTCTTTTTTTTTTGCTGTTTTTTTGAATGCAGAGGCTTTTCAGGCCGGAACATCTTCCCCGGCTGAAAATTCTATTTTATCCGGCCTGTAAGTCTCAGCAGCCCGTCCAGCAGTGTCATTGGATGAGGAGGACATCCGGGAACATACAGGTCCACCGGAATCAGCTTATCCACTCCCCCCCTTGTTTCCCTGCTGTCTGCAAGAATTCCTCCTGAGACAGCACAGGTCCCTGCTGCAATTACAATACGTGGTTCCGGCAGAGCTTCGTATGTTTTTACAAGAGCCTGTACCATATTTTCTGTAACAGGTCCTGTGACCAGAAGACCGTCTGCGTGGCGGGGGGAGGCAGTGAATTCTATGCCGAATCTGCCCATATCCCAGCCGATGGTGGAAAGCACATTGCTGTCAGCCTCGCAGGCATTGCATCCTCCTGCAGATACCTGCCGCAGCTTCATGGAAC
>JAZRYV010000316.1:0-4890 GCA_045600925.1 Spirochaetota bacterium | reverse complement strand
AGCATTTCCGGACTGCCCCTTCATAAGATTATCTGTTACAGATGTGATAAACAGTTTTCCTGTTCTGGGATCAACCATGGTGCGGATTTCACAGCGGTTAGAGCCAAGAACATCAGCAGAATTTGGAGATCTGTCTGTAACCAGAACAAAAGGCTCATTTTTATAGAAATCCCTGTAGATCTGCTGAACGCTTTCTGTTGTGAAGCCAGGCATTATGTCAGCATACATGGTCATGAGAATTCCTCTGGTAACAGGGACAATCTGCGGAATGAAGAGAATCTTTTTATATGTTTTATGAAAGCTGTTGATGATGTTTTCAACTTCCACAAGATGCTGGTGTCTTCCTTCACGGTAGGGATTCATGTTTTCATGGCGCTGTGGATAAAGGTTTGCTTCACCTGAATTTTTCCCTGCACCTGAAACTCCTGTTTTGCCGTCGCATATGACTGTATCTGAATTCACAATCCCTGCTGCCATGGCCGGCATGAGCCCGAGAATCATGGTAATTGCAAAACAGCCTGGATTGCCTACTACTTTTGCCTTACGGATGGCCTCTCTGTTCTTTTCCGGCAGACCGTAAACTGATCCGGCAAGAATTTCAGGAGCAAGATGTTCCTCGTTCATGCCTTTGTTCCTGGCATATACACGGTAATCATCAGTACTGTGGAATCTGAAATCTCCGCTGAAATCTATGACAGGGATATTTCTCTCTGTATAATTTCTGATTATCTCCATGCCGGCCCTGTCTGGTGTGGAAAAGAAAACCAGATCTGTATCGTAATCGATCATGTCAGGAGAGTCTACCTTCATATCGCACCATCCCTGAAGATGGGGAAAAACACTGCTTACAGGAATTCCTGTATCTTTTCTGGCAATAAGCTGTTTAATGGTGAAGCCAGGATGACGGAGAAGAATATCTATGAGCCCCATTCCTCCGAAACCTGTTGCTCCGACAATAGTAACTCTTTTCATACGGCCTCCTTCTGACTTCTTTCAATCTCCGGTGCAGTTTGTAAATAATTTTTTTATATAAAACACAACTGCGGAATGTGAGATGAAAAAGAGCTTTTTAAAACTCTTGACACATTCAGTTTATCAGACAAATAGGTATTTCAGCTGTAAAGAAAAACCTAATGTTCCGGGAGGCTGACATGAAAAATCCTGTTCTTGTGCCTGAACTTCGTGAACTTCTGAAACGAAAAAAATACGATATTCTCAAAACATTCATGTCAGAAAACCATCCAAAGGAAATTGCTGAATATATTTCCATGATGAATCCCAATGATATCTGGAAAATTCTGGGACTTGTAGATATCTATGACCGTGTTGATATTTTCAAATATTTTGACATGGATGTTCAGGTCAAGCTTGTATCAGGGAGTCTCCGCAGGCATATAACTGAACTTCTTGAGGAACTTTCTCCGGACAGCCGGGCTGAACTTTTTCTTCATCTTGAAAAGGATATGGCGGACCGGCTTCTTCTTCATCTGCCTGTGAATGAACGTGCAGATATTCTGAAGCTGACATCCTATCATGAACAGACTGCCGGCAGCATAATGACTACCGACCATGCAACTCTGAACGGATCGGATACTGTCCGGCAGGCAATCGTCAAAGTCCGGCGTGAAGCTCCCTCCCGTGAAACTGTTTACTACATTTATGTGGTGGATGATGATGAAACTCTGATCGGTTTCATCTCCCTTGAAAAGCTGATCCTTGCAAAACCGGGACAGCGTATCAGGGATGTTATGAAGACAGAAATCATTTATGCCTCTACGGATGATGATCAGGAGTATGCTGCCAAGCTTATTGAAGAATACGACCTGCTGGCTCTGCCTGTCGTGGACAGCAAAAAACGTCTCATGGGCATCATCACCTACGACGACGCCATTGACATTATCCGTGAAGAGCAGACCGAGGATATGGAAAGATTTATGGCCATCAGCGGGGATGTTGCAGATAAACCCTATCTGGATGTGCCTGCTTTTGTTCATTTTAAAAAACGTGCCTTCTGGGTTATTATTCTTGCTTTCCTTGGTCTTCTTACAGGGCTTATTGTTCAGTCCTTTCAGGATGTACTTCAGACTCTGCTGGTTCTCACATTCTATATGCCCATGCTTAATGCAACAGGTGGAAACACTGGCTCACAGGCTGCAACTGTTGTCCTCCGTTCTCTGACTCTGAATGAGATTACTACTGCAGATATATGGAAGGTTATAAAAAAAGAATTCAGGATAAGCGCCATGCTTTCCGTATGTCTTGGAATCATGGTTTTTATCCGTGTTGTATTTTTTTCTTCATCGGAAGTTCCTCCTGATATTTCTATTTTCAGTGTTGCCCTTGTCATAGGCATTTCTCTGGCTCTGCAGGTGATCTGGTCCACAACTCTCGGTGCAGCAGTTCCAATTGCAGCTAAAAGACTGAAAGTTGATCCTGCCATTGTATCCAGCCCTCTGCTGTCCACGTTTGTTGATATGGGAGGCATAATCATTTACTTTTCTGTGGCAAGGCTCATTCTTGGTATATAATGTCTGATGGCAGCCTTTTTACTCCGGAATCTCTGACAGCGAAGCTGAAGGGACCTGCCGCTTCTCTCCGTATAAAGATATTTGATGAAGTGAATTCAACCAGCACTGCAGCAAGACTGTCCTATGAATCAGGGGAAGCACCGGGACTTGCAGTGCTTGCCGGTCGTCAGACAGAGGGAAGGGGGACAAAGGGCCGGAGCTTTTTCTCCCCGGAAGGAACTGGACTTTACCTGAGTCTTCTTTTTGAACCTGATATTCCCATATCAGATTCGGCCCTTGTGACCACGTCTGCTGCCTCTGCTGCGGCTCTTGCGCTTGAAAAAATTTCCGGTGAAAAAATAGATATTAAATGGGTCAATGATCTTTATCTGCGCGGCAGGAAAATCTGCGGCATTCTCACTGAAGGCATAATGACAGGAAAGGGGTGGGCCTGCATTGTCGGCATAGGCATAAATCTTCTTCCTCCGGAGAAAGGTTTTCCGGCAGAACTGTCCGGTATTGCCGGTTCTCTTTTCCCTTCCAGGAAGGGAGATATATCCTCGCTGAGGATTCAGGCTGCAGCAGAGATTCTGAACAGATTCATGAAATTCACAGGCGAGCTCAGGCAGAGGACATATATGCCTTATTATAAAGAAAGACTTTTTGTCCTGGGAAAAAAGATCAGTGTTGTTTCTCCTTCAGGAATCAGACCTGCTGAAGCTTTGGATACAGATGATTTATGCAGACTCAGGGTCAGATATGATGACGGAACAGAGGATCTGCTTTTCAGCGGAGAAATATCAGTGAATGTTATGCAGTGATGCATGGCAGGTGAAAAAAGGACATTACATCAGAATGGACCTGCTGAACGGCAGGTCCATTCTGTATTATAAGTCTGCTGAAACAGGCTGTCTAATTTTTGCGCATCATGGCTTCGACTCTTGAAGGAAGTCCGAATATTCTGAGGAATCCTGATGCATCCTTGTGATCGTAGAGATTTGCAGAGTCAAATGAAGCGATGTCATGGCTGTACAGTGTAAGAGGAGATTTTCTTCCAACTACTGTACAGCTTCCCTTGAAGAGTTTAACTCTTACAGTACCTGTTACACATTCCTGTGTCTTTTCAATAAAGGCATCCATGGATTCTCTTTTTCTTGTAAACCAGAGTCCGTTGTAAACCAGTTCTGCATATTCGTTGGCAAGTCTGTCCTTCATATGCTGGGTGTCTCTGTCAAGAGTGATGGACTCCAGATCCCTGTGTGCAGTCAGGAGAACAGTTCCTGCAGGTGTCTCATAAACTCCCCTGGACTTTATGCCCACCAGTCTGTTTTCAACAATGTCAATACGTCCAACGCCGTTGTCTCCTGCAATTTTGTTAAGCTTTTTCATAAGTTCAACAGGACCAAGTTTTTCTCCGTTAATGGCAACCGGTTCGCCTTTTTCAAAATCAATGTTCAGGTATGTTGGAGTATCCGGAGCTTTTTCCGGAGATTTTGTAAGGATGAACATGTCTTCTGAAGGTTCGTTGAAAGGATCTTCCAGAATTCCGCCTTCATAGGAAATATGGAGTATGTTTCTGTCCATGCTGTATGGCTTTTCCTTTGTAACAGGAACAGGAATATTGTTTTTCTGTGCGTATTCGATAAGTTTGATTCTGGAATCCATATCCCATATACGCCATGGTGCAATAATCTGAAGCTGTGGAGCCAGTCCCATAAAGGCCATTTCAAATCTTACCTGATCATTGCCTTTCCCTGTTGCTCCGTGGCATACTGCATCTGCTCCTTCTGCAAGAGCTATTTCAACCTGACGCTTTGCAATGGACGGTCTGGCAAGGGATGTTCCAAGCAGATATCTGTCTTCGTAGACTGCATTTGCCTTAACTGCATGGAAAATGTAGTTCTTTACAAAATCTTCTGTAAGATCTTCAATATAGCACTTGCTTGCACCGGTCTTCTTTGCTTTTTCTTCAAGTCCGTCCAGCTCTTCTTCCTGGCCTACATTTGCTGCGTAGGCAATAACTTCACAGTTATAGGTTTCTATGAGCCATTTGAGGATGATGGATGTATCAAGTCCTCCGGAATAGGCCAGTACAACTTTTTTTACCTTGTTCATTGTTCTTCTCCTGATTTATTGTTTTACGGTTTACCCGGTTATTTTCCCATAAGGGCACACATTATGGCTTTCTGAACATGGAGTCTGTTTTCTGCCTGATCAAATACTATTGAACGGTCGGAATCGATTACATCTGCCGAAATTTCCTCTCCCCTGTGAGCAGGAAGGCAGTGAAGAACTTTGCATCCTTCTGCTGCGTATTCCAGAACTCTGCTGTTCAGCTGATATTTTGCAAAAATCTTTTTCCTCTTTTCTGCTTCTTTTTCCT
>JAZRYV010000315.1:0-3216 GCA_045600925.1 Spirochaetota bacterium | reverse complement strand
TTCAGTACGGTAATCATCAGCCTTTCCCTTAAGTTCTGCTGCTTTTTCAAGTGCAGCCTTTACTTCGGCTGAAACTGTTTTCTGCTGAATGTAGAAAAGAAATTTTTCTCCTGTCATGTCTGCAAGTCCTGCGGAAGAGCTCAGAGGTTTTTCTTCGATGACTGTAAATTTTCCTGTTCTGTTTTTTTCAGGAAGAGAAGCGGAAAATCTGTAAACATTTTCTGTCTTTTCCTCATATACTGACGGGGATGTAACCTGCCATCCTGGCTCTGCCCTGTGTTCAATAATCAGCCGCTCTGAGCTGTTTTCTGAATCGGATGTTATGGCCCATGTCTTTTCTCTCCTCAGAAGCTTCTCCGTATAAAGAAGTCCTTTCTTAATGGAAAGTCGGTTTATGTATTCCGGAATATTTCTTGATGATGTAAAAATTTTTGTATGGCTGTCCATGGAAAAGCTGATGATGCTTTTGCCGTCCCTGTGAATTACAGGAAGAATTGAATCCCCTGCCCATGTTCCATTATCGTAGACTGATACAGGTCCTGGAGCCATGTCAGTACCTGTACTGTTTGAAAGAACCACTGCATTTACAGGATGGCGGTCGGAGGAATCTGCTCCGAATATCAGAATCTTTTCTCCGGAAATGCTGCTGTTTATTACCGGCAGCATTATGGATCTGTTTTTTTCCAGATCTGTTTTTTCGCTGAATCTGTAGGAGAAAAAATCACCTGTGTAATGCTGTTCTGCTGATGTTTCAGCAGATGCTATCATGGAATCTTTCAGAGGAGATGCCGCAGATTTCATCATTGATCTGTTTGCTGCTGCTGTCTCTTTGTATCCCTGTTCAAAGGAAGGTGCAGTCTTCTTCTCTGCTGCATAGTAGGGAATTGTGTTCCTTGGATTAAAGAAAGGTTCGTACATTTCCATGGAAAAAGCGAAGGGATTCCCGCAGATCAGTTCCAGACTGACATTCTTCCAGTCTTCGTCGGAAGTGTTTTCTGCAATGGCCCATCCCTGAATTTCATTTTTACCTTCTTTTCCCAGAACCAGTCTGTATGACATCTTCCATACAGGAACTTCTGCTGTATACATGATCTTTATGTTTCGTCTGCCTTTTCCTGTGCAGCTTACAGAGACTTCTTTTTTATCGTTATTTCCTGCTGCGGCAAGAATTTTAAGTGCAGAACTCAGCTCCCTGTTCATCGCTTCATCTGTAAAACTGATTCCCTTTATTTTTTCAAATGGCAGACTGACAATTTTTTTTTCAGCTGTAATTATGGAAAGGGCAGCTTTTTCATTTTCTGTTCCTGATACTGATGACAGAATCCTTCCGGTATGGTTTTTATCAGCCGTAATTTTTACTTCATGACCTGCAGCCTGTCTGAGAAGTTCCGGAAGCCCCTGTTTTCCGGAAAGATCTATTGTGAAAGACTTAAGGCTTCCTGCTGCAGGTTCGCTGGATGTATATTCTATGCCGGAGATCTTTCCTCCGTTTTCGTCAATAATAATCAGACTTTTAAGAAGATCGTTCATGTCCTGCCCAGAAAATTTCAGGTTAATCTTTTCATTGTCTGTTACGGTTCCTTCTCTCACAAAGAAACCTGTTCCGTTGTTGTACATTTTTACTGCCTTGACTGGCATTTTTCCGTAATTTGTTTCTGCCTGGAGCCCTGCTGCAGAAAAAAGAAAAAGAAGGGCTGTGCTTATTAGTATTTTTTTCATTGATTTCTCCTGCCGGGAAAAGACCGGCTCAGTTCATTGTTATGTTGCTGCTGTCAGTTATTTTTCCGGAAGCAGTAAAAGGAATGGAATACCAGTCCCCATTTTTCCTGTTTCTGAGTCCCCATCCCACAGCAGGGACATCCTGAATAAAATCAGGAGTGAATTCCAGAAGGATATCCATTTTTTTTGTGACAAGATCAGCTGAAAGGTCCCCCTGCATCTTCAGTTTAATATCATCTGCAGAAAAGATGAAGGAGTTTATGGCCAGTTCCTGTCCTTTTATTCCTATGTTGCCGGTAATACGGTTGAATTCCAGATCTTTCAGCTTGTATTTAAGTTCTGACAGGAAAATGCCCAGACCGTTCTGAATTCCGGTATCAGCGATTTTTCCTTTTTTAACCTCGAAGCTGATGCCTCCGTTAAGTGAAGATAAAAAATCATCTGCAAGTATGCATGACAGATTTGCTGCTCCTGAAACAGTTCCGTAAATATGTTCGTTTATATCCGTAATTTTTGATGTCAGCATCTGAAGATTTATTCTGTCAAACTCCGCATTCAAAGATGCAGCAGGTGTCTTTTCTGACAGGGCAAATTTACCAGATGCGGCAACTGTTCCCTGCAGAAAATCGGCAGAGATTTTTTTCAGGGAAAGCAGATCTTCTGTACAGCCGAAACTTGCCGAAAATCTGTCGAAGGATAAATTACCGTATTTCAGTGTGCCGATATCTGCTCTTCCGTTTACTGTAAATGTTGTTCCTTCTTTTATGAAAGAGGATTTCTTTCCGGAAGATTTTTTTTCAGGTTCTGTGCCGGCATTCTGTTCTTTTGGTGGAACTGTGAACTGCCTGCATTTAATGTCTGCAAAAAAACTGGTGAAGGAGTCATCCATTGTTGTCAGTGAAACTGTGCATGGATTGCCAAGAATTTTTACAGGTATGTTTTCCTGCAGGAATCTGCTGCCTTTGATCTTTACTGTTGTATTCAGGTCTGTAATAAGACCTTCAGACTGTCTGAATCCGCAGTCTGAAATGGTCAGATCTCCGCAGTATTTCCCTCCTGAGAAGGAAAGATTCCCTTTCAGGCCTGCAGAGACATCTTCCGGCAGAAACTGAAGGACACCACGTAAATGCCTGTATTCAGCATTAACATCTTCTGCTGAAAAATTATGCAGATTTATGTCAAAATCCAGAAGAAGGTCCTTCAGAACCAGGGAAGATGTCTCCACCTTTGTTTTCACATCCCACAGATGGATTGTCTCTCTGCCTACATCAACCTCACAGAATCCGTCTGCATTGAGAAGAAACGGAGAACCTGTCAGTGTGGAAGATGAGATTACATGGCCTCCAACTGTTATTCTCTTTCCGCTTTTAATGCTGATGGAAAGATTTTTTACAACTCCGTTAAGCCGGTCATAGGGTACCGGATTGGGAATCGGAGCCCATTTGTATACCCAGAGCAGGGAGGCATTTTTCATATTAACATCACCGAAGATAAGGA
>JAZRYV010000314.1:0-1369 GCA_045600925.1 Spirochaetota bacterium | reverse complement strand
AGCTGTTCTCAAACATTGAGAAGTCAGAGCTTCAGACCTGTATCGTTACCTCTGAAGATGAAGCAAAGGAGAACATAGAGCGTGCAGTCTCTGAAATCAGAAAACAGGGAAAAACATCTATGGCAGACTCTGAAAATGCAGATATCCGGTACTGTACCCATGAAACGGAAGTCTTCAGAGAACCGTGTGTGTTCCGTTTTGCTGTAAAAAATTCTGACGAGCTGATATGTCATCTTTTGTTTTTCAGAAAACTCCTCAGACGAACTCAGAAAATTCTCATGCTTTTACGCTGTGAAATGAATGTAAATGAGTTTCTTTCGGTCTGTGATGAGAATATTGATATCTGTATGCTGGATAAGATTGCTTTAATCGGAGTTCCGGTGTGTCTGTCATCAAGATACCGGCTCACGGCAAAAGATGTACTGGATGTAAAGGAAGTGATAACAGATAAGGGCATTTACACAAATTCTCTGATTTTCACTTCCCAATACAGGAAAAGCGGTACTTACTGCAGAAACTGTTCCTGTTCGTCTGTCTGTTTCGGTCTTATGAGACAGGGCACTTTTTCAGAATTGAAGACATCTCAGAAGAAAAGCTCCTATGAAAGTATCTATGACCTGACCTCTGAAATTGCAGATGAAGGTAAAACAGAGAGCGGAATCTTGGAATTTGAGCCGGGAGAATTTCAAAGCTATCCCATAGGACTGAAAGTTCTTCAGACAATGCAGGACTGCAGACTTAAAAGAAACTTTGACGGTCAGGAATTTTTCTACATCTGGGACTTTAAGGAAAGCTGTTATTTCAACAGACCTATGGAAGAAACAGACATCTTTACCCAAGACCCCCGTGGGCTTATGGGGATGAACTGGCAGTTTATCGGAAAGGGGATACCGGAGCTTGAATGGAAACAGAAATGTGACCTTCTTCTGCCTCAGTACGGATTCACAACAACAGTGAAGATTAAGTTTGATGACTCATGGACATCCGACAGGCAGAAAGCTCTTGATGACCTTACTTTCAGTACGATTATCAGGGTTGTAAAGGAGCACGGAGGAACTGCCATTGAACAGGTCGGAAATGACCTTCTGTACCGTGGAAAGAAGTTTGCAGGCAAGGAATGGCTGTTCATTCAGAACATCGGATACATAGAAAACACTGTGGTTACCTGTGAATATCTTCCTGAAAAGCAGTATTTTGACAGACTGTTTCACCATGAAAAGGAGAAGCCGATAACAGGCATAACTGACCAAGTACCGTCAGTGACAAAGGAAGTGCTGATGACCGAAATCAACAAAGCGATAAAAGAATTACTGAAACAATGAAAAAAACCCCGGATGGCAGAGCAAAGTTCTCTGCTGTCCGGGCTTTT
>JAZRYV010000313.1:0-1645 GCA_045600925.1 Spirochaetota bacterium | reverse complement strand
CTTCGTGTTCCACAACTGCAAAATTGCCTCCTCCGGGTTCGTTTTCCAGAGGGAAAATGCTTCTGTCCCAAAAATACAGCAGTTTTCCCCTGTTCAGAGGATAAATCTTATCGTCACTGCAGACAACATCAACACCGTCATGAAAATGATCACCTCTTGACTCTCCGAAACTGGAGGTCATCCGGAACTCATTCAGAGGCCATCTGAATGAAAGAATCAGTGCTGAAGCCAGCAGAACACCAAAAGGAATCAGATATTTCTTTTTCATATTTTTCTGTTTACTGTTTTTCATTTCCATGCTCACTGCAGAATTCCCCGGGCTCGGTTCCTGCAATGTAAAGCTGTTCTGCAGTTTCCTGACAGGAAGCATCCGCCACATCTCCGGAAACAAGACAGATTTTTTCCACAGAAATGCCGTTATCCGGCAGATCAAACTTTTTTTTGTCATTTTCCGAGGAAGTTTTTGAGATAAAATCAGCCCATACAGGAGCAGAAACACTTCCACCGCCCCTTCCACGTCCAAGAGAAACAGCACCCTTTTTATTTCCGATCCAGACAGTACTTACCAGTTCCGGAGTATAGCCCACAAACCAGGCGTCATTATAATTGGTACTGGTCCCTGTTTTTCCTGCAATCTCAACAGGGATGTTACGGTTCTGTACAGCGTAGTAGCCTGTTCCTCCCTTTTCAAAGGCCCCCTTCAGTATGGATATAATCACAGCACAGGTTTCCGGGTCAATAATTTTCCCCTTTTTATCTCTTTTCTCTTTTATTTCATCTTCTGCATCACGTCCCGGATTATAGATAATATTTCCGTTGTAGTCCTTTACATAACGAATGCCCCAGGGCCTGACGTACTCTCCGCCTGATGCAATTACAGAATGAAGAGTACAGTTTTCCAGAGGAGATATTTCGTATGTGCCAAGAGCAAGTGAAAGTGTTTTTCCAAAACGTTTTTTCATTTCAGAGCCGGAAAAATCCAGGCTGTTTTTTAATATGTTAAAAACAGTATCATAGCCGCATTTTTCAAGAACCTTTACTGCAACAACATTTACAGATCGCCGAAGAGCTTCACGGACAATAATATTTCCTGCATAGGTCATAGTAGAATTTTTCGGACTGTAGCCTCCGCTGAAGGTGGTAGGCTCATCAACAAAGACTGTAGACGGCGTTATAACTCTGTCCTGTACTGCAGATGCATAAATAAAAGGTTTAAAGGAAGATCCTGGCTGACGAAGAATCTGACTTACATGGTCGATCTGATTCTTTGAAGAAAACTCATATCCGCCTGCATAGCAGATAATCTCTCCGGAAAATGGATTCATTACTACAAAGGCTCCTTCAATACTGTCCGCTTTTGCAGCCTCCTCTGCTGCTTTTACTGAATCCTTTATTTTTTTTGCACTGTTCAGATGATAATTTCTCTGTGCCTTAATACCTGCCTTAAGAGAGGCCACTGCCACATCCTGTTTTTCAGCATCTATTGTTGTATAGATGCTCATTCCTCCTTTTTTAAGTGCATCTTCACCGAAAAGCTCCACCATTCTCCTGCGAATTCTTTCATTGAAAAAAGGAGCCCTGTTCACTTTATATGAACTCATTATAAAGCTGCCGATCATTGAACTGACAGGTTTTCCGTTTTCAT
>JAZRYV010000312.1:0-10147 GCA_045600925.1 Spirochaetota bacterium | reverse complement strand
AACAATAATGAATATTCCGGATACGAATGAAATAGAAGATATCGTTCGTAAAAAATACAGGGAAAAAATGAAGTCCGGAAAAGTACAGACTGAAAGGTAAAAGTAAAAAAACTTCCGTCAAAGACGGAAGTTTTTTTTCAGCTTTTTCTTTCAGTTGCTCACACGGGAGATTTTCATTCCGGATCCGTTTTTCTTCCCGGAGAAATGGAGATTGATTTTCCATTCTCCAAGAGTTCCGGACCACTGTTCGTACAGTGACATTACCTTTTTTGAATCCCTGAAAAACTTTTCCGGCGAACTGAGGGCCAGAAAAAGGACCTCGTACATTGAAGATACGGGATGAAAAATCACATCATTTTTTACATAATCAGGAATCTTTTCCAGATCCTTTTCATTTTCTGCAGGCATAATCACATGGGTGATACCTGCTCTGTGGGCAGCAAGAACCTTTTCCTTCAGCCCTCCGATAGGAAGCACTTTTCCATGGAGAGTAATCTCTCCTGTCATTGCGACATCACACCGGACAGGAATGCTGCTGAGCAGGGATGCAAGAACCACAGCCATGGTAATTCCGGCAGAAGGACCGTCCTTCGGAATAGCACCTTCAGGTACATGAAGATGGACATCATTCTTATTCAGAACAGAGCTGCTTATATTAAAGAACTGCTGCTGAGATCTTATATAGGTAAAAGCCGCCTGTGCAGATTCCTGCATAACATCTCCCAGCTTTCCTGTAAGAGTAAGCTTTCCCTTCCCTGGAACAAGAGAGGCTTCAATATTAAGAATATCCCCTCCAACTTCCGTCCAGGCAAGACCGTTTGCCAGTGCCACTTCATCCTTTTCTTCTCTGACACCGTATTTAAAAACAGGAGCACCGAGATATTCCCTGAGAACATCCATACTGATTTTCTTTTTGAACTTTTTTGCTTTGCTGCTTACAAGTTCTCTGGCTGTTTTTCTGCATACCTTGCCGATTACCCTCTCCAGACTTCTGACACCGGCTTCCCTTGTATAATGACGGATGGTGTACAGCATTTCATCTTCACCAAAAACAATATTTGAATCAGAAAGACCGTTTTCGGAAATCTGCTTTTTCATCAGGAACTTAAGAGCAATATTAAGCTTTTCCGGTTCTGTATAGCTGGACAGCTCAATGATTTCCATACGGTCCTGCAGAGGAGCCGGAATATTATGCCGTGCATTTGCAGTGGTGATAAACATTACGCTGCTCAGATCATATGAAACTTCCAGGTAATGATCAGAAAAAGTACTGTTCTGTTCCGGATCAAGAACTTCCAGCAGTGCAGATGAAGGATCCCCTCTGAAATCAGATGACATTTTGTCTATTTCATCCAGAAGAATAACAGGATTAACCACACCGGCCTTCTTCATAAGCTGAATAATCCGTCCGGGCATGGATCCTACATAGGTTCTTCTGTGCCCCCGGATCTCAGCCTCATCCTTTACTCCTCCCAGGGACATCCTCACAAACTTTCGTCCAAGAGCCTTTGCCACGCTTCTGCCAAGGGAAGTCTTTCCTACTCCGGGAGGTCCCACAAAACAGAGAATCGGTCCTTTAAGACTCTTTGACAGATGATTAACTGCCAGATATTCAACAATCCTTTCCTTGACCTCTTCCAGACCGTAATGATCCTCGTTCAGAGACTCCATGGCTTTATCAACATCTGTTTTATCTTTTGTCTTTTTATACCATGGAACATCCCGAAGCCATTCAATATAGGTACGGATAACACCTGACTCTGCAGACATGGGAGGCATTTTTTCCATACGCTTTATTTCCTGAAACGCCTTTTCCTTTGCCTCCTGAGGAAGACGTGCAGCTTCTATAGCTTCCCTTAAGCGGGCACCTTCATCTTCATCTTCCGCACCATTGTTCAGCTCTTTCTTAATAACCCTGATCTGTTCATTCAGATAATAATCCTTCTGATTTTTTTCCAGCTGTTTACGGACCTGTGAATGAATTTTCTTTTCAACGGTTATCAGCTCAATCTCTCCGTCAATAAGCTCCACCATCTTTGCAGCCCGTTCAAGAGGATCCCCTATTGCAAGAACCGATTCTTTGAGATCGATTCTCATATCCACCTGAGCAGCAACATGGTCAACCATCTGTGAAAGATATTCAATGTCCTTAAGAGATTTTAAAATCTCCATAGGAATTTTTTTCTTAACTTTAATATATCTCTCGAAAGCAGAGTATACTTCCTGCTTTCTGGTGACAGCTTCAGGATCTGAAGGATCAACATAACGTTCAATGTTCATAACCGTTGCTTCATATGCTTCTGTTTCATCATAAAAATCAGTCATATATGCACGGGCAAGTCCTTCCACCAGAACTTTGATTGTTCCGTCAGGCAGCTTCAGAAGCTGAAGCACTTCTGCAATTACACCTACTTCAAAAAGATTTTCTTTTCCCGGAACTGCGATCTTTGCATCAGTCTGTGTTAAGAGAAAAATCAGTCTGTCACCGGCCATTGCAGCATCAAGAGCCTTCACTGATTTTTCCCTTCCGACAAACAGAGGAACCACCATATGAGGATAAACAACTACATCCCTTAATGGAAGAAGAGGATATCTTTTGGAATAATCTATTTCTTTGTTCATATTTTTTATCAGGCTGTTTTTTCAGCTCCTGCAGAAACAGCAGAATCTAAAATTTCCTTCTGTGTAACCATTTCCCTGGTAATCCTGATCTCCTTAAGATCTGTCCGGGAAGGAATCTCGAACATAAGATCAGTCATAAGTTTTTCTATAACAGAACGGAGCCCTCTTGCTCCTGTTTCTCTCTTTATAGCAATATCTGCAATTTCCTCAACTGCATCCTGGTCAAAGGACAGATCTACATTTTCAAGGGAGAACATTTTCTGATACTGTTTTATAAGAGCATTTTTAGGTTCAGAAAGAATCCGGACAAGAGCATCTCTGTCCAGATCATCAAGAACTGTAACAATCGGAAGACGTCCCACAAACTCAGGAATCAGACCAAATTTCACCAGATCATCCGGAGTCAGATAATGCAGAGCATTATCCCCTTCAACTTCCTTTTTAGATTTTATATCTGCACCGAAGCCAAGACTCTTGCTTCCGATTCTCTGCTGAACTATTTTATCCAGACCAATAAAAGCCCCTCCTGCTATGAACAGAATATTCTTTGTGCTGATCTGAATATATTCCTGATGAGGATGTTTTCTGCCGCCCTGAGGAGGAACATTTGCCACTGTTCCTTCTATAATTTTCAGCAGAGCCTGCTGAACACCTTCTCCGGAAACATCCCTTGTTATGGAAGGGTTTTCACTCTTTCTGGAAATCTTGTCAATTTCATCAATATAAATAATGCCGACCTCTGCCTTTTTGACATCTCCGTCTGCATTCTGAATAAGTCTGAGAAGGATGTTTTCCACATCCTCTCCAACATAACCGGCTTCAGTAAGAGAAGTGGCATCAACTATTGCAAAAGGGACATTGACGATCTTTGCCAAAGTCTGGGCAAGCAGTGTCTTTCCGGAACCGGTAGGTCCGGTAATAAGGATGTTGCTTTTTTCCAGTTCAACATCGTTTTTCTTTATAGTACTGTTGCTGAAAATTCTTTTATAATGATTATACACTGCTACTGAAAGAATCTTCTTGGCTTCGTCCTGATTTATAACATACTGATCAAGAATGGCCTTAATTTCTTTTGGCTTCGGAATGCTGCTGAGTCCTCCTTTGAAGTCCCCTTTTGAATCCTCAGAAACGATTTCATTGCAGAGTTCTATGCATTCATCACATATATATACATCAGGACCGGCAACCAGCTGTCTGACTTCATTCTGCGCTTTTCCGCAGAACGAACAGACCAGTGATTTTTTGTCTTCGGATAATGTATCCTTTTTCTTTCCAGGCATAAACTTCCCCCGTTACTTCCTTTCTATGATCTTGTCTATAAGACCATAAGCGAGAGCATCCTCCGGAGACATGAAATTGTCTCTTTCCAGATCCTTTTCAATCTGCGCTGCAGGTTTGCCTGTATGTTTTGAATATATTCCGTTAAGAGTATTTTTAATCTTCAGAATTTCCTGGGCATGAATAGCTATATCAGAAGCCTGTCCCTGAAAACCTCCAAGCGGCTGATGAACCATGATTCTGGAATTTGGCAGAGCTGATCTTTTACCGGGAGCACCTGCTGCAAGAAGAAGTGATCCCATGGAGGCAGCCTGTCCTATGCATATTGTTGCCACATCAGGTTTTATGTACTGCATTGTATCGTAGATTGCGAGTCCTGATGTCACTACTCCTCCAGGAGAATTTATATAAAGAAAAATATCCTTGTCCGGATCTTCTGCTTCAAGAAAAAGCATCTGAGCAATTATCAGACTGGAAACATAATCATCGATCTGCTCGCCAAGGAAGATGATTCTGTCCTTTAAAAGCCGGGAATATATATCATAGGATCTCTCGCCTCTGCTGGTCTGCTCAACAACTATTGGAACTAAACTCATTTTATCCTCCGTTTTTGTATTCATATTATATATTCGGTAAAAAAGCTGCAGGTAAACTGAACTTTATAAAAAAAGCGGGGGAAAAAATCCTCCGCCTTTCCTTGTATGTCTGAAATTCTGTTCAGTTATTTCTTTTCAAAGAGAGCATCCAGGCTTACCGGAGGAAGTTTTGTGACATTAGCCTGTTCGTAAAGCCAGTCAACAGCCACCTCAATAATAAGATCCTTTTCGATTTTCTCTTTTAAATTTGCCTCATCTACAACATCACGGAATTCATCTAAAGTCTTGCCGAACTGTTCTGCCTGCTTTGAAAGGAATTCCTCATATCTGGCTTCTGTAACTCTGAGCCCTTCCTTCTTTACAACTTCAGAGAGAACAAGCATTGTCTTAACAGACTTTTCTGCATCATCCCTCATGAGATTTTTATAGTTTTCAGGCATCATTCCCATAATGGCAGCAACATCGTCTTCTGTATATTTTTCAACAGCATCTGCTGAAACGCCCATACGTGCTGCAAGCTGTTCCTTGCTTCTCTGAACTGCAGCCTTTGTTTCTGCTTCAATAAGGGATTCAGGCAGATCAAATTTGCTGTTTTCAACAATTTTGTTAAGAATGTCTGATTTTGCTTCCCCTGTTGTATTGTTGGCAACGAAATGATCAATCATTTCTCTTGTCTTTTTTCTCATGTCATCAACAGATTCAAACTGTGCCTTTCTGGCTATTTCATCAGTCATTTCAGGAATAACATCGTGGCTCAGATTGTTGATTTTTACAGTATACTTTACCTCGGAACCGGCTAATTCACTGTCCTTATAGTCATCAGGATATTTAATGGAGATCTCTTTTTCTTCTCCCTGTTTCATTCCAAGGACATTGTTTTCCACAGAAAATTCATCATCATCCTCTCCTGCAATGGAAGAATAGGATTTTGCAGGAGCATCGCTTCCGGATTTTTTGTAGGACAGATTTACCATATCGCCCTTTTCAACAGCAGAACCTTCCGGTTTGGCCTCGCTGGTCTTGAAATGTTCCCGGACACGGTCGATTTCCTTTTCTATATCGCTGTCCTCGACTGTGCAGGTCTTTTCCTCAACTGCGATTCCCCTGTACTCTCCAAGTTCCACAGTAGGATAAAGATCTACAGTTGCAGTATAACAGAACTTTTCTCCGCGTACAATCTTTTCAACTTCGTATTTAGGAGAGGCAACCGGGGTATAAGAACTCTCTTCCAGAAATTCAATAACTCCTGCCTTCATAAGGTTTTCTGCTACTTCAGCAGCTGCTTCTCTGGAAAATCTCTTTTCCAGCATATTCATTGGCACTTTCCCTTTGCGGAAACCGTCTATTTTTACTTCTTTCTGAAGTTTGTTGAAAACTTTTTTAAATTCCTGCTCTACACGGTCTGCAGGGATCTCTATTTCCAGTTTAATACTGGAATTTTCAAGTTTTGTTTCCTTGACAGTATTGCTCAAAGCCTTACCTCTTAGCTGTCGATAATATGTATTTGATACCAGCAAAATTCATTATGCCGCAGACATTCAATATGTCTGTAATATTACTATCTTTTCAGACAGACACTGTGAGTCAAATATTTTTTAAAGGACAGGCACAGGGAAAGAAAAAAAATGCTTGTTGACAAATAACTGTTCATATTGTTTTTTCAAAAAAACATTTCAGGGAGAAACTACATGGAAAGCAGAACAGCTGCAAAAGTAAACGGACTGCCCATAACTGAAGATGATCTTAAGCGGGCAATGGAGAAATCTCCGGAACAGGCAAGGACATTTTTTGCATCTAAAGAAGGATATCAGTACCTTCTTGAACAGCTTATTGCATACAGAATGATGTATCTTTACGGAAAAGAACAGGGGATGGAACAGGATCCTGAATATATAAAGAAACTGGAGACTGCCAAAAGAGATATTCTGGCAGACACTGCCATAGACAGGCTGATGAATTCCGTCTCTGTTTCAGACGAAGAAGTCAGTGCACTTTATGAAAAAGGAGGATCACAGCTGAGTCCTGTCTCCGTAGAAGCCAGCCATATCCTGGTGGACTGCGAATCAAAAGCAGAAGACATCATCAGACAAATCAACGGCGGCATGAAATTTGAAGATGCTGCAAAAAAATATTCATCCTGTCCCAGCGCTTCCAAAGGTGGCTCTCTCGGCTCATTCGGCAAAGGAATGATGGTCCCGGAATTTGAACAGGCAGCCTTTTCACTGGAAGAAGGAAAACTCAGCAGGCCGGTAAAGACATCATTCGGTTATCATATCATCAGAGTTGACAAAAAAGTATATGACACTCCGGAAGAAGCAAAAAACAGAATCCGCACATACCTTCTTGAAGACAGAAAATCAAAAATGTATGAAGACTTTATCAATGATCTTAAGAAAAAATACACTGTTGAAATAATGTAAAAACAGTTCAGCGTAAAACAGAAAAGACCGGTTTATCGTAAACCGGTCTCTTTTTATCTATGATTCAGCAGGAAGGATCAGTCTTTCATCATGCAGGATTTCAGTCCGCCCCATTTTTCACGGAAAATTTCTGCAGGCATAAGTTTCGGTCCGCCTGCCGGGATTATGGGCCGGAACTCCATCTGGTCAAGAATGTGTTTCCGGATATCCACTCCAGGAGCCATTTCTGTAAGGACAAGACCTTCTTTAACCTTTTCAAATACACACCGGTCAGTTATATACAGGAGCTTCTTTCCTTCTTTAAAAGCCGTATCCGCATCAAATGTAATCTGAACGCTCTTTTTTACAAATTTTCTCACTGAACCTTCCCTGTCTATAACAAGCCTTCCGTTTTCAATGTGTTCCTCCAGTCCTCTGGCAGTAAAATCCCCGGTAAAAACGGATATTTTTGATCCCAGTGCAATATTGCAGAATCCGCCAACCCCAAGAGTAGTTCCGTTTACCCTTCCTGTATTCAGAGATCCGTTCTCCTGAACTTCAGAAAGACCGAAAACAGCCAGATCCAGACCTGTGCCGTCAAACCAGTCAAAATGTTCAGTTGCATCCACAGCAGCCTCCACATTCCAGTGGCACCCGAAATCCTGTCCGCTTCCTGGAATTCCACCTACTGCTCCCATTTCAGAAATCATCAGCATACGGTCCATGCATTCCTCTTCCGCAAGAACAGAACCAAGATACGAAGGAAGACCAATGCCGAAGTTGCACATCATGCCGTCTTTTGCTTCCATGCAGGCCCTTCGAATAACAGCCTTTCTTGGACCAAAAGGCATTTTTTCTATAATATTATCAACCGGCACACGGACTTTTCCTGTAAAGCTGTCCCAGTAATTATGCCTGTATTCACCAGTTGTCCATATGCCGTGAAGCAGCTTTTCCGGATGTTCTGCAACAACTACATAATCAACAAGATAGCAGGGAACTTTTACAAGTTTAGGATGACACTGTCCTGCCTGCGTTATCTTTTCAACCTGAACAATAACAGTTCCGCCGGCAGCCTTTACCGCACGTGCGATATGAGCCAGCTCGTTGTTGTAGACTTCATTTTCGTTTGAAATATTGCCATGTTCATCAGAATAAGTTGCTCTCATAATAGCTTTTGTATATCTGGGAGCTGTGTAGAAGAGATAATCTTTTCCCATGAAATCAGGAACATATTTAATAAATTCACGTCCCTGTGCCGTAAGCTCTGCAGTAATTTTTCTTGCACCTTCATTCAGACATCCTGCATCCTGTCTTGGATCCATGAAAGTTCCAAGTCCAACCCGGGACAGAGTTCCTGGCATGCCTCTGCCCTGATCTCTGTACATCTGAAGCATTGCTCCAAGAGGCATGTACCAGGCAGGCAGTCTGTTTTCAGATATGAGTTTGTTTGTTGCAGGGGTGGCACTTTCATGGGAGGAGATATCCATGGCAAGAAGTCCTTCGTGGGCCCAGACATATCCTGTGAGAATTCCTGCAGAATGAATATTTGTCATTCCGCATGGATGACCTGTTTCAAGAAATCTCTTTTCAACAGCTTTTCCAAGTTCCTCAGGCCAGCCCTGACCTGCTCCCGGACCAAGAACCACATCTCCGTCTCTGAAAAGATCCGCAGCTTCTGTCATGGAAATAATTTTCATGATTATACTCCATTAAAGACAGATCCTTTCTCTGATTAAATCTGTCTGATGTTTCATAGAAAAAAGCCCGGCAGAAAATCTGCCGGGCCCGTTGAATCTAACTAAGCATGAGTCAGAGCTGATTACTTCTTGGATGCCCAGTAAGCTTTCAGTCCGCCCCATTTTTCCTGGAAGAGTTCTGCTGGCATAAGCTTTGGACCTTCTGCAGGAATTATAGGCTTGAATCCCATCTTGTCAAGGATGTGTTTCTGAATATCAACGCCAGGAGCAACTTCGATAAGTTTAAGACCTTCTTTAACCTTTTCGAATACGCAGCGGTCAGTGATGTAGAGAAGCTTCTTTCCGTTTGCAAGAGCGATGTTGGCATCGAATGTCAGCTGTTCGCACTTCTTAACGAACTTCTGGAGCTTTCCGTCTTCGTCGATAACGAGCTTGCCGTTTTCGATGTGTTCTTTAAGACCTTTAGCTGTGAATTCACCGATGAAGAGAGCAATGTTTGCACCGGCTGTAATGTTGCAGAATCCACCAACTCCAAGAGTTGTTCCGTTCAGTCTTGCAGTGTTGATAGAACCGTCTTCCTGAGCTTCAGAAAGACCGAATACACCGAAGTCAAGACCTGTTCCGTCGAACCAGTCAAAATGTTCACACTGGTCAACAGAAGCTTCTACGTTCCAATGGCATCCGAAGTCAGGTCCGCCGCCTGGTACACCGCCAACAGAACCGGATTCAGAAATCATTGTAACATCTTCCATGAGTCCTTCTTCTTCAAGAACAGATCCGCAGAATGTTGGAAGACCGATACCGAAGTTACACATCATACCAGCCTGAGCTTCCATACATGCTCTTCTGATGATAACCTTCTTTGCATCGAAAGGCATCTTTGCAACTGCAGAAGAAACTGGTACTCTTACCTTTCCGATAAGACCATCCCAGTAGTTGAGACCCTTTGGCTGTTTTCCGCGAGGATAAAGACCCTGAATAATTTCATTAGGATTTTCAGCAACAACAACATAGTCAACAAGGTTCTGACCAATCTTAACCAGTTTTGGATGGCACTGACCGGCCTTTGTTATCTTTTCAACCTGAACGATAACAGTACCGCCTGCAGCCTTTACTGCACGTGCAACATGTGCAAGTTCGAGGTTGTAAACTTCGTTTTCGTTGGAAATGTTTCCATGTTCGTCAGAATATGTTGCTCTTATTATAGCTTTTGTATACTTTGGAGTTGTGTAGAACAGATAGTCTTTTCCCATGAAATCAGGAACGTACTGGATGAATCTTTCTTCTGGTTTATGAGCTTTGTCATAAGCCTTTGCTGCATCGTTGATAGCACCACCGTCTATACGTGCATCCATGAATGTTCCGAGACCAACTCTTGAAAGTGTACCAGGCATACCTCTTCCCTGATCTCTGTACATCTGAAGCATTGTTCCCAGAGGCATATACCATGCAGGGAGTTTTTCTTCTGTGATCAGTTTGTTGATAGCAGGAGTAGTAGATTCGTGTGAAGAAATGTCAAGAGAAAGCATGCCTTCATGTGCCCAGCAGTATG